>JABMPG010000396.1 GCA_013203855.1 bacterium | reverse complement strand
GCATCGCCGTGTTGACTCAGGCGAATGTCAAACCGCAGGCCGCCCTGGCCCTTATCGGTGGCTGATTCTCCCTGGACTGAGGCGGGCTATAGTCCCGCTCAGAGCCTGGCTGTCCTGAAAGGGACATCTCAGGCGCTTTCGGCCCAAAGGAGGCGACAAAATGATCAGCGCACCGATTGACGGCATGAACCGGGTCACGTCTCAAGCCCGGAGCCGATTTCAGGCTCCCACCCAGACCCCCCCGCCCGAAGACCAGGCCGGGAAAGTCCGGGAAACACAGGACTCGAAACCCGCCCCATCGAGGGCGGAGATGACCGAAAATGCCTTTTCCGTGGAGCAAAAAGCCGCCCGCACCAAACGCGCGCCGGTTTCGACCGAGGAATTGGCAAAGAAGATTCGGGAAATCGTCGAAGAGATCCAGCAGAAGACCACCAGCGTCCGCTTCGACATCGACGAAGTCGATGGGGAAATCCTGGTGAAGGTCGTGAACCGAGAATCCGGAGAGCTGGTTCGCCAGATCCCTCCGGAAGACGTTCTCAACCTGCGGGAAAAGCTTACTAGGCTGACCGGCGTCTTCTTCGAGAACGTGACCTGACAGAGGCGGCTTCGGCCGCGAACACTCCGGGAGGGGAGACCGCCCGATCTCCCCTCCCCTTTTCTCTCAAAGGGGCTGGAACTCCGGCACGAATGTTGCTTGTTTTCCGGGACAAGACGGCCCCTTTCAGGGAGAAGTCTCACGCCAAGACCTGTAGATTCAACCTGATAGACAGCCGCAGGCGTGCCGTATCCCACCCTATGGCGCGGGAAATTCCTGCCATCGGCAGGTTTTTCCGCCAGGGAGGAACCCAGAATGACGATCAGCACCGGTGTTGGACTCATCTCGGGGATTGACTACGAGAGTTATATTTCCCAGATCTCGGAACTCAGCCGAACCCCGATCACCCTCATCCAGAAGAAACAAGCCGTCCTTCAGACCAAATCGGACGCCTACGGCGCCATTTCCGCGAAGCTCACCGCGCTTCGCGACCAGCTCCAGAAACTTCTAAACCGGGACGATTTCAACTTCCAGTCCGCTGATTCCAGCGATGAAAGCGCCCTGGCTGTTACCGCCGACAGCACCGCCACGCCGGGTTCCTGGTCCCTGAAGGTGCTCCAACTGGCCCAGGCCGACCGGCTCGCCTCCCAAGGTGCGGAGAGCCTCGATGCGGCCATCGCCGACAGCGCCGGATCGGTCGTCCTCCAAGTAGGGTTCGGCAATGTGCGCTCCTATCAGGTGGACGCCAACACTACCATCACTGATCTGCGCAACATGATCAATCAGGACGAGGACAGCCTGGTCACCGCCAGCATCGTCAATGACGGCTCCGCCACCGATCCCTATCGTCTCGTTCTGACGTCCAAGAAAACCGGCGCTGAAAGCAACTTGAAGATCCTGACGAACGAGACTTCCCTGAACTTTCAGGACAAGTTGATCGAATCGGCCCACGCCGAGGCCACGAACATCTTCGACGGTGAGATCACCTCCTCGGGGACGTACATCGGCGCCGGCACAACCAATGTGGTGATGAAGATCGTGGAGGCGGGCGGAGTGGACGGAGCGGCGCGTTTCGTCGTCTCCCTCGATGGAGGCGCCTCTTTCGGAGACACCATCTACACGGCCACCAGCGCCGCCCAGGATGTCTCCGGTGGACTCGGAATCCAGGCCGCATTCACCGGGGGAACCACCGACCTCGCCGTGGGCGACACTTTCCGTATCGACGCATTCGACCCCCATCTCACCACTGCCCAGGACGCTCTGATCTCCGTCGATGGCATCACTATCCGCCGCGACTCGAACACCTTCTCCGATGTCGTCGAAGGCGTCACCTTCACGGCCAAGGCAGTCACCACCTCGCCGGTCCAGGTCGGGATCAAGTTTGAAACCGGGCTCCTCAACGCCGAAATCGTCCAGTTTCAGACCAACTACAACGACCTGGTCAAGAGCATCAACAGCCTTTCGGATTACGATCCCGATGAAAACCGAGCCCAACCCCTCTTCGCCGATTCCGCGGTCCGGAGCCTGCGCGGAACCCTGAACCGCATGATCACCAGCCCCGTCACTGGGATCGAAGGCGAATACACGAGCCTCGCTTCCATCGGACTGACTCTCAATCCCGACGGCACTCTCGGCTACGACTCCGACAAAATCAACGAAGCCATGGAGTCCGGATATGAAAACGTGATGCGGCTCTTTGGCCGCGTCGGCATCAGCGACAACTCCCGTATCCAGTTCCTGAGCGCGGAAGAGGGAACAAAGACCGGCAACTACCGCATCGAAATCACCGCCGCCGCCTCCCGGGCCACCGTCACCGCCGCCCAATCTCTCACCGCCGGACTGACTGGGGACGAGAATCTCACCTTCACCGTCGGTGACAAGAACTTCCTCGTCGGCCTGACCGCCGACAGCACGATCCAGGAGATCGTCAACCAGATCAACGCTGCCTTCACTTCCGAGGGCGTCAGCCTTCAGGCCTCCCAGACCGATGGCGTGCTGAAGATCCAATCCAAAAGTTATGGCTCGTCCGAGTCCTTCCAAGTCTTCTCCAGCCATGACGCCGCCGCCGCCGGCCCGCTGGGAATCGGAACCGTCGAAATGTCCGCCCAGGGCACAGATGTGGCGGGAACCATTAACGGAGCCACCGCCTCGGGAAAGGGACAGATCCTCGAAGGGATCACGGGCACCTCGGCGGAGGGCCTTCGCCTTCAGATCGACGCCTCCACGCCGACTACCGGAATCGTTTCCTTCACCTCCGGCATCGCCGACCAGATGCTTCAGTCTCTCGAGCAGTACCTCGATTCCGAAACCGGTATTATCCAGGTCCGACAGGACGGCATCAGTGACACGATCGGCGACCTGAATGATCGAATCACGTTGATGGAAGAACGAATCGACCGCGAAGCCGCACGTATGCGTTCCCAGTTTATTGCCTTGGAAAAGACCCTTTCCCGTTACCAGGGAATGGGAGACTACGTCACTCAGATGCTCGCCCAGCTCAACCAGTCCTCAAGCTGATCCTGATCGTTCCCGATACGACTCCTGAGGAGTCTACTTCTCCCTAGAA
Organism: bacterium; assembly: GCA_013203855.1. Lineage (GTDB taxonomy): Bacteria > Sumerlaeota > Sumerlaeia > UBA8349 > UBA8349 > JABMPG01. Next base: position 1,191 of record JABMPG010000396.1, on the reverse strand, counting down.
AGATCTCCTATTCATGACTGGCTACCAGGACTACGCTCGAACCGACATCCAGACATCCGACCCCCGAGCTGTGGTCGTCCTCCTGTACGAAGCCGCCATCCGCTTCCTGAACCAGGCCGCCATCGCCGCGCGCCAAGAGGAGCGGATGGAGATGTCGCGCCTCATTCTCAAGACCAACAAGATCATCCATTTTCTGTCAAACGCGCTCGATTTCGAGCAGGGCGCCGAGATTGCCGAAAACCTCCACAAACTCTATACGTACATGCGCGACATCCTTCACGAGGCCAACCTTCACGCCGACCCCGATAAGATTGACGAAGTTCTCAACCTCATCAAGCCCCTCCACGAAGCCTGGCGCGAAATCGCCAAAGACCCGAACGCCGCCTCAGCCGCTCTGGAAAGGCGTGCCGGCGATCTGGCCGTCCAGCCCCCCGGGGCCGGGCCCAGACCCCGGATCGTTCAGTCGGACGAGGCCTCCGTTCTCCGGAACCGCCCTAATCCAACCGCCGCCCGAGCCGCCTACGGACTGAAGAGTTTTTGAGTGAATTTACTGGGGCAGCCCGTCCAGCCGATGTTTAGAGGGCCTTACGAACGGCGGACCGAGTGGGCGCCGGTCTAATTCCCCCGCGTCCAGCAATTGCCGGATTTTCTGAAGCAAGTCTCTCGGGCCATAGGGTTTCTGTAACAGAGGCAGGTTCCGTTCGTCCAGGTAGCCACCCTCCAGAGTATGTGAACTGTAGCCGCTGCAGAAGAGCACGGGCATATCGGCTCGCGTCCGACGAATTTCCTCAAAGACGCTACGTCCGCTGCGCCGTGGCATCACTGCGTCCAGAATCACCAGATCGATCCGATCTTCCTCGCGGCGAAATACGTCCAGGGCCTGTTCCCCGTCGGATGCGGTCAGGACCGTATACCCCGCCTCTTCGAGAATGCGCTGGGCCAGTTTGCGCACGTTCTCCTCATCTTCGGCGACCAGAATCGTCTCTGTTCCCCTCTCCAGAACAACCTCGCGCCTGTCCTCTGGCCGTGGCGCGGTTCTCTCCACTTTTGGAAAGTAGATATCGAAAGTGGCGCCCACGCCGGGCGTGGTGGTCACGTGCACACATCCTTTGTGCTGTTGAACGATGCCGTAGACGGTTGCCAGCCCCAGTCCGGTCCCCTGCCCCTCCGGCTTGGTCGTGAAAAAGGGCT
>JABMPG010000395.1 GCA_013203855.1 bacterium | reverse complement strand
TAGCCGATCTGATACCTTTATTCCTTACCGCCGCCTAACCTCAAACGGCTCCAGGACATTCAGCGCCTCGAGCCTCTTTTCCGCTACCTGTATGCCCACTTGGCAGATCCGATTGACGTGCCGACTCTTGCCCGACTGGCGCGGTTGTCACGGCCGAGGTTCCATGCCGTGTTTGAGTCGCACATGGGGATGCCCCCGATGAGATACGTGAGGAACCTGCGCCTCGGCGAGGCGGGCAAACGGTTGCTGCAGGGGGATGAACCAGTTCGCGTCATTGCAGCCGAAGTTGGGTTTTCCAATCCTTTCCACTTCAGCCGCGAGTTCAAGTCGCGGTTTGGGATGTCACCCTCGGAATTCAGGCGATCCCATCAAGCGTGGGGTCGGTGAGGCACTTCCCCGCCAGGAATGGCACGCTCCAAAAAGTGCCTGGCGAAAGGATGGTTCACCCTTCCGCTGTGCGCGGCAGTTGGCCAAATCAGTCTTTGTGCTCCTCCAAGCGGGCGGAACGAACCAGATTCGCGTACCATTCCCTTAGCTGCTGCGTAGAGGGCCGGTTGTCCAGGAACATCGCGCAGGAGTGAAACCCCAGACCGGACCGGACAAAAGTCCCCGACGCCCCGACGGCGGCAAGGACCTTCCGGGGGTTCTCGCCGGGATTGTCCGTGTGAAATACCGGGCGACCAGCCAAACGTTTGGCCCTTTCGATCGCTCCTTCCATTGTCGAGCCGCCCCAGCCGCTGCCATCGTAGTGCTGACAGGCGTGAAACCCTTTCCAGAGTCTGGCGATCCGGTCGTTTCGAAGCCCAATGTATCCACAGGCGATAGCCCCGCGCGAGAAGCCGGTCAGGACCACGTTCTCTTTGTCGCCTCCGAACTCCCGGCAGATTTCCTCAACGGCCCGCATGGCATAGTCGGCCGTCGCGTCGGCGTCGCCCCAGCCGTTTTCCACTACCCCTTCGCGGTCGCGCTTCACGAAAGGCAGGCTGAGCCAGATGCTGCCCCGACCTTTCATCATGCCATAGTTGATCACGCATTGCTCCGGCCTGCCCGTTGAGTAGCACAGTGGACCATAGGCAATGTTTCCGGGGTACTCCACAATGACCGGAAACTTGCCGCCGGCCACCCAATCCTCCGGCAGATACAGCAGGCAATACGCACCATTCGGCTTGTCTTCGTGCAGCCGGTACTGAACACGCCGACCGGCCGCGGGAGTCCCCGTCTCCATGTCCGGCACGTCCAGGCGCCCCTCAGGCCGGACCCACTCGGGCGCCTCACCCGTTGCCAGCAGATTCCGGACTTCCACAACGGCGCCGGCGTCGGGCCGCTGCAGCATCACCTGAACCTGCTTTACCTGACCCGGATCGAGACGCGGGGTTCCGTCCGGGTAGGTCTTTCTCAGATCGCAGGCGAAGCGCCGCAACTCCCCGGGCTCGAGCGTCGCGAAATCCCCGACGGCGCCCCAACCGTGGCTGGCAACCACCCAGAGCATCGTAGTGAGCGGCTTCTGTCCTCGATTGGCGATTTCGGCCTCGACCGTCTTTCGCCTTGCCAGGTCCCATCCCCCCTCGGGCGCCGGCACCGTGCACCAGCCCCAGATCGGGTTCTGGTTCGGTTCGGGCAGGGAAATCATGAACCTCAGAAATGTCTCGCTCTCCTGCCTGTTCAACTCCGCCTGAACGCCGCGCAACTCACCCAAATCGTCCGTGGCCCGAACGTGGGCCAAAAGATCGGTCGGCTCGCCTCTCGAGACCGATACGATCAGGGCTACCCACAACACACCTTGAACAACTATCATTCGTGCGCTCATCGTGCTCTCCCTTCCGATTCTCTGTCCCACCACCTCGCTTTCGCTCCCCCACCCAAATGGAAAGGATCCGCCTCAGTCCGGGATTCCCATTCAACAGCCACCAGGGCAGCCCGAGGTTCAAGGACCATCTCGGTCTCGAAAACCATCCCGTTCTCGACGTCCGCCAATCGAGTTGAACCGAGAGGCAGATTCCGGGGCAAATCGGTGAAATTTAGCAGGAAGTAGAAGCGGTGCCGGCCGTTGCCGCGAACTCGCACGCTGACGCCCAGGGGAAGGGACTTTTCCAGAGTTCTCCTGATTCCCGCTCTCTTAATCAAGGCTTCGTAGAACGGATCAAGGAAGGGATCGCGGTCCCGGAAGGCGATGTACCAGGCCTCGCCCTCGCCGAAAGTGTTTCGAGTGAGGGCGGGATGGCTCTCGTAGAAGTCGGAGGCATAGATCGCGACCGTCTCCGCGGATTCCGCGTGGATAAGGTCGCAGAGTTCGACTGCTTCGAAGGTCCCGGTCAGACCAAGAGCGTTGCCGGGGAGCGGTGTTACCCGTTTTCTTTCGTCCTTCCCAAGTGCATCGATCTCTTCAGCCCATACGCCAAGAACGCGCCGTAGAGGTCCGGGGAAACCACCGAGGAAGCAGAGGTCGGACTCGTCCACGATGCCGCTCCAGTAGGTAGCCACGAAAGTTCCGCCGTCGCGGACGAAAGACTCGATCCGTTCGGCGACGCCCGGTCGCACCATGTAGAGCATGGGAGCGACAAGAATCTTGTATTTCGAGAAGTCCGCGTCTTCATTGATCACGTCCACGGCGACGCCCTGTTTCCAGAAAGCGCCGTAGTGGCGCACACAGGTTTCGAAGTAGTCCTTGTGCTCGCGGCGCAGGCCGTGGACGTCGTCGATGGCCCAACGGTTTTCCCAGTCGTAGATGACCGCCACCTCGGCGTTGGTTCGGGCTCCGACAACATCGTCGAGTCTCCTCAACGTTTCGCCCAGAGCCGCGACATCCTGAAAGACGCGGGTGTTCTCATGACCGGCGTGATCGACGACTGCTCCGTGAAATTTCTCCGCGCCGCCCCGGCTTTTCCGCCACTGGAAATACTGGACCGTGTCCGAGCCATGCGCGACGGCCTGAAGAGATGCCAGGCGGTGCATTCCCGGTCGCTTCAGTCGGGAGTTGGCCGTGGAGAAGGCGGCGCCGGGACTGCTTTCCATCAGCATGAACGGTTTGCCGTCCAACATGGCCCGATGCATGTCATACACGAAGCCGAACTGGAGGGCGGTTTGCCAGTCCGGAACGCTCTCCTCTTCGCGTCCCCAGTGGGGGTACAAGTCTACCGAGACCACATCGAGGACATCGCGGAATTTCCAGTAGTCGCGGCCGACAAAGACCTCCGCTCCGATGAAGTTGGTCGTGACGGGAACATCCGGCGTGAACTCGCGCAGCGGAACCATCTCGTTCTTCATGAAATCCACGGTCTGATGGGTGACGAACCGCTTCCAGTCAAGGTTAAGTCCGTGGATGCTGTTTTCTCCGTTGGGGCCGGGAGACTCGATCTGAGACCAGTCCGTGAAGGCGTGGCTCCAGAACCGCGTCCACCAGGCGTGGTTGAGGCGAGCAAGATCGTGTTCGTAGCGCTCCCGGAGCCAGGCGCGGAAGGCTTCCTGGCATAGATCGCAGTGGCACTCGCCGCTGTACTCGTTCGACAGGTGCCAGACGAGGAGAGCAGGGTGGTCTCTGTAGCGCTCTGCCAGGGCTCGATTGATGGACTGCGTCTTCTCGCGGTAGATGGGCGAGGTGGGGCAGTGGTTGCAGCGGCCGCCGTGGCGTATCTTATGCCGATCCGGTTGGACCCGAAGTATCTCCGGGTTCTTCTTGGAAAGCCACGCCGGACGTGCCGCACTGGGTGTGGCGAGGACGGCGAAGGCGTCGTTCTCCGCCAGCTTGTCCATGATCGTGTCGAGCCAGGAGAAATCGTAGTGCCCTTCCTCCGGTTCGAGTTGGGCCCAGGAGAAGACACCCACGGTCATGGCATTGCAGTGTGCCAGACGCATGAGGCGCATATCCTCGTCCCAGATCTCCGGCGTCTCGATCCACTGGTCCGGGTTGTAGTCGCCCCCGTGGAGCATGTGGGGGCACTTCGGATTGATGGGGGGATAGCGGTCGGGCATGTTGTAAGGAACCCTCACTCAGGATTTGTGTCTGTCACCTCGACTGAACCGTCCGGCACGGCGGCATCGCTTCTCTGAACACGCATATAGTCAACAGGGCATTCATAGGTATTTCCGAAGATCCGGTAGTTCGAAACATCGGATCGCAAGACGATCCAACTCTTGTACTGGAGATCATCGTCGCATTCCATGAAGTTCCCGTTCACCGTGAGATTGGTGATGCCTTGAAACAACATGGCCGTCCGGCGGTCGGCTTTGAGAATCTTGTTGTTGCTGATTCGGAAATTGTAGCCGTAGTTCGGCCAGGCGGCTTTGTCCGTTTCGCACAGAATGGGAATAGAACCGCAATTGACAAAGGTGCAATCCTCGACCAGGACATTGTTGGCGGAGGGGCCGGGGGTGCCGGTCTGGAACCCGGCGTAGATCGCGCTTCCGCTTGTGTTCTCGAAGTGGTTCCCTGAATACCAGGCGCCGATGCCGTTGAACTTCCCCGCATGGGCGCCTTGGGTGACCGTGCAGTTTCGGAACACATAGTCGCGGTTCTCGCCATAGGTGCGAGTCAGCGCGGGCCCATCATCGACAATGTCCCCGAAGTGGCAGTTCTCCAGCCACTGCCCCACCTCGCCGGAGTTCACCCAGGAATGACCGCCGAAAACATCAACGTCCCGGTCCTTCCGCACCGTCAGACCAATGATCGACATGCCTGAGCAATTACCCGACATGGCCGGTGACGACGGGAAACTGATGAACTGCGCGTTGCTGATCGAGCAGAACCTGCTGGAGTCAAGCACGATGAAGGAAAAGCGATAACTGACGAATTTGACCAGGTCTCCGGGCGAATACTTGCTGATTCTGGATTCGTATCCCGCGTTCGCCGTCAGACGATACCTGGAGTCCCCGATATCCTCCAGCGACGCGGCGTCCAGATGCTTGCTGAACTGGCTGGCCCAGCCGTCCCACTCCTCAAAGAGTCCCGTGTAATAGGGATCCATGTATCTCACGACATAGGCCGAGGTGCCTCCGGTCACCTTGTAATACTGGAGCAGGTCGGGGTGCCAGCCCTCCCGGGGGGTGAGAATCATGGTTGAGTCATCGGGATTGACGGACTCCACCACGCCCATCGTGTATCCCGGGATGAAGTAGCGGACCGAAAAGTTCTTGAAGGCGATCCGGTCGCAGCCGGTGAACCTGAAGAGGCGGGAGTTCTCGCCTATCGTGATCGTGGAGCCGTTTCCGTCGATGATGAGGTCCGAAAACCCGCTGTAGTTGAAGAGTCCGGTCGTGATCGCGGGGTGATACTCATACGCCCCTCCTGGCGCCAGCAGGAGTTTGCTCGGGGTGTGGCCAATCGCTTCCTCGAGCTTCGCGCGAAACACGGATTCCGATGCGTTGTTGGGAACAGTGACCCGATAGGGCATCTCCGCGTGAACAAAGGAGCGAACCTCCGCGTCCTGCCAGGAAGCGGTTTCCTCCTTCACTCGCCACCAATACCTCACGCTTCCCGTTGAAAGGTCATCGAAGTCGACCGTTGGCACGTAGCGAGTGACCACGGCGACCGTATCCTCGTCGATGACATTTGTGAAATCGGAATCGGTGGAGATCTGGATATTGTGTCTCCCATCCCACACCATGTCGGTGTTTTCCAAATCAAAGGGCGGGTGGACATCGTGGATGGTGGCGCCGTCTTCCGGCCATATGAGCTGTACAGAAGCCGACAGGGCTGGTGTAGCGGCCACGAGACAGATCACCATAAGCCAGGCGGCTGGAACAGTCTGATTGCTCTTCATCTGCGGGGGCCTCGCGTTCGTGTGGGTTCGTTCCGGGCATCTTCGCCCTCAGTCGCGAAACAAGGCCTGTCGTGCATGCCAGCGTTCGGTGAGGTTGTCGTTGTCATAGACGGGAACGAGCATGAGGGGGCCGTCTTTCACTCGGTAGCGCGCGCTTCCCAGAGGCTCAAATTCCGTATCGGCCGGAAGGGCCTTCGTCATGGCGGGCTCGGGCGTCCGGGGTGGATCGAATGACTCCGGGCGAGGCTGGTCGAGGACCAGGAGAAGCGGGCCGTGCCGGAAGGAATGATGATTCGCGATGTTGTTCTTCCCCTGCGTCGGCATGACGTGGAGTCCGAGGTCGAACCCGTAGTCGAGAACATCGCCTTTCCTAAAGTCCCCGGTCACTTCCACAAAACCCTTGGCCTTGCGGTGTTTGATCCTCTCGCCGTTGAGGCGGACTTCCGGCGCGGACGTCCACGGGGGGAGGAAGAAATGGATCGTGCGTCTTTCTGCGTGTCTGGCCCCCAGCACTTCCAGCCGGACCGCGCCCTCATAGGGATAGGTCGTCGTTTCGCGCAGGGTGAGGCCGGCGACCTTGGCGGTGGCGTTGTGGAAAATGGGAAGCCAGATGTCGTCGCCATGCGATAGAAACGCCCCTTCGGCCGCGCGGGCAAAAAACTCGCCGCCCCGCATGGTGCAGCACCAGTAGACCTCATAGGTGCGGGGCTTGAGGAGCGTCGGGTCATACGCGGCCGCCCCCCCGTCCATCTCGGGCAGCTCGGCGCCGATGCACATGTCCGTCCCGAAACTGCCGTCCACCCGGAAGGCGTGGGCCAGCCCGTTATAAAAGATGTGATGCGCCGCCGTCTGGTACCGGGTCTCTCCGGTCAGGCGCCAGAACCAGTGGGCGAGGATATAGGAGTCGATGATGGCGCACGGCTCGGTCCACCGCGGCATGCCCCACCAGTTATAGTTGCCGTAGTGCTCGGTCGTGGCATGGCTCATGTAGCGGTCGAAAATGCGACGCGCCATGGCGAGGTACTTCCGATCGCCCCCGTTCTCCACATACCGACAGATGCCGCGCAGGCACGACAGCGTCGCGTGGGTCTGGACAAAGCATTCCTCCAGTTGAAGTTTTGTGAAGCGGTCGATCATCGTGCGGGCCATGGCCTCGAGCTCGGGCCACTTGAGATAGCGCCACGCCTCGGTGACGCCATCCAGAGCGATGAACGCGCAGCCCGTGTCGCTGGTCGCCTTGTGCGTCTTTGTCTTGCTCTGCAGGTGCGAGAGTTCCCACTTCTCCGGATTGTCCCGTCCCTCCGGGGTGAGGGGATAGAAGTGAAAGTTGTCGTGGGCGGGCAGAAAGAGATTTCGTAGAATGCCCTCCAAGATGTCCCGGACCGTTCGGTCCTTCTTCCACTCGCAATAGGCGATGAGCCCGCGCAGGAGCCAGCTATGGCCGGACAGTTGCTGCTCGTTGGCCCAGCCCACCTCGCAGATTCGGCCAAAGTAGCCTTTTTCGTTCAGGTGATCGGGGAGCCGGCGGATGATCTCTTCGAGCCAGGCCGGTTCCCGATGAGTCGCCTGAGCCTGAGAGACGAGAGCCAGAATGATGCGTCCCTCCCAGTCGCCGGGCCAGCCGTGCTGGTCTGCCTTGAAGACCTCGTGGGGGCGATACCACTTCCCCTCCAGACGGGCGTAGTTCTTGATACCCCGAAAAGATAGTTCGCCCCGCATCACGACATCCGACAAATCGATGGGGGTGGGCATGGTCCATTCGCGCTCTTGCTTTGGCATGGCTTCTCCTTCTTTCCCGTTCTTTCTTCCTACGCAGTAGTTGGGCTCTCCGCCACAGTTGAACCACTCTCTCTTGCGATCCAGGTAATGCTTGTAGAGATTGAGACTGGCATCGGCCTGGACGCGGAACCGTTGTTGATATCGCGAGGGGAAGACGTGAGTCATCTTGTCCCATTCGCTGTTCAGAGACCCCGGTAATCGAATCCCGAGAAGACAGCGTGCCCCGTTCCGCTCGCATACAATCCGATCGCCAGACTCGAGAAGCCGCCAAAAACATTATGATGGAAGCAGGAGGAGTCGAGGGCCACTTGCGACTTGGTCCATCTCAGGCCATCAACGCTATAGTACAGACTGACGTCATGTTCATGGTTCTCCAGCCTGAGCCATAGCGTGTCTTTGGGAATCCTCTCAAGGCATCTCCTTCCTCTGAGCCACATGAACACCTGGTCCATGGAAAAGCCGATTCCCACGTAACACTCCGGGCTGTAGAACAGGATCAGGCCCGCCTCCGCCCCTCCGTTGACCTTGACCCTGACCTGGACGCGGTAGGAGCGGTTCACGGCCGTGCAGGTGAGTGGGGAACAGTCCCCGGGGGAAGCTCCCTTTGCCTCGAGCAGAAGCCCATCATCCGTGAAGCGGTATCTCTCCGGGATTCGCTCCTCCGCGTAGAACCGCCACTGCAGGCCTAATTCCGGTCCTTGGAGACTGTCGGACAACATCATCTTTCCGGGAACCAAGGAGCCTTTCGGTTTTTTGATGGGTGCACCGGCGGAGACGCCATCGGGAACCCGGAACCAGCCGTCCGAAGTCCATTCGATGGGTTCCAGCATCGTGTGTCTGCCGAGCGTATGATAGCCGTTTTCATAGGCGTGGTAGAGTATCCACCAGTCGCCGTCCGGCGTATCAATCAGGGTTCCGTGCCCTTTCGACCACCAGGGCTCGGCGCGGCTCCGGGTTCTGATGATCGGGTTGCAGGGGGAATACTCCCACGGACCAAAGGGGGATCGCGAGCGCGCAGATACCACCATGTGGCCCGTGGGGGGACCTGCGGTTCCGCCTTGTGCTGTCGTCAGATAGTAATAACCCCCCTCCAACAGCAGTTTGGGGCTTTCCAGGCAGACGCCTTCCGTATCCCACGCGTCGGGGTATTTCCAAGGCTCATAGACCTTGCGCGGTTGTCCGACTATGGAAAGACCATCTTCAGAGAGTTCCACCAGGTGGCCGCCGGAAAGGTGCAGATACCTTCGCCCGTCCGGAGCCACGACATGTCCGGGATCGATATGGCCCACCTTCAGATCGATGGGTTCACTCCAAGGTCCCTCGGGCCGGGGCGCGGTGATGACGAAGTTGGACGGGGGGGCACTGAAATAGATGAAGAAGACCCCGTTATGCACACAGATATCCGGCGCCCAGATCGATCCGATGTATTTCGAAAGAGCTTTGCAGACGGGCTCCCAATTGACCAGGTCCCGTGAATGCCACACGAGCATCGCGGGAACAAACCTCATGCCCGAATGGACCATGTAATAGTCAGACTCTACCCGGATGACCGAAACATCCGGGTAATCGCCGTTCAGGATCGGGTTCCTGTAGTACCCGTTGCCCAGATCCCCGCTACGTTGGTCTTGGATGCTCATTGTCCCGGGTCCCTTTCATAGGAAAGTCTGTCAGGAGTTTTCTGAATTGGCAGAATCCGAACATGGTCGAACACGACCTTCGCCTGGGACTCCTGACTGCCGCTCGCGCAGAAGAGGCCGACATAGATCGAGTCTGAGAAGGAAATCCTGTTTGTGCGGATCTTTTCGTAGATCTTCCCGTCCGGCGAGACGGAACAGGTGACCGTGCTTCCCAGGCGCTCGAGCCTGAGCCATGGAGGAGAAGCGTGAAGGGCCTGCATTTCGTTTGGCCCCCCCTTCACGGCCCGGGCCAAGGCTTGTACCTGGCGATTGGCTCCTGCCGATGTCAGGCCCACGCAGACCTGGGGGGCGTCGGGATCGAGGCGTTCCCGCATCATGAGCCCGCCCATCCATTGAGGTCCCACCGCGGCCTGATTCTTGATTTCCGCTGTAATGCTGCCATCTCCGACGAGTTTCAGGCAGGCGTATTCGAAACTGTCGGATTGGCCCCCGTCCGTAACGACGCCCTGGCCCTCCAACGTGATCACGCTCAGGCTGCGGTGCTCCGGTGAGTAGTCGCCGAACTGAATCCGACCGGGGCGCGTGGTTGCGATGCAGTGGGTCGTCCAGGTGTTCTCGGTCTCCAGTTGAGCATCCATGTCGGGGTTGTTCTCGTCGAAGTCGGGCGAGTCCCCAATAGCCAGAATGGACGCCGGGCGCTCGCGGCGGTCCACAATACGGTTGTTGCGGAAGAAAACCCGGGTGGTGTTTTCCAGGTAGATCAAACTGTTAGGGCTGCCCAGGAAGGACTTGATCGCGTGCTCTTCGCCGTTCGATATGCTGTTGTCGCGAATGTACACGTCCCGGGCACTTCGAATGAAGAAGACTCGGTCGCCGAAGCCTTGGATGTCGTTGCCCACGATATGGATGTCGTGATGCATCCGATTCGTTGTCCGGTCAAAGAAATTGATCTTGATTCCTCCACCGACGATCCAGGACTTGCCGTTCAGATACCAGTAGTTGTTGTTTCGAATCGTGTTCTTTCTAAACATGACATCCCGGATGATCAGGCCACCGGCTCGTGTTCGGCTCATGCCGATTGGTTCCTCGAAGCATCCCTCGATATCGTTGTTCTCGATCAGGGCGCCCTTATAGGTCCCGAGGACCACGGTGCTCCTCGAATGCAGGACTTCGTTGTTGCGAAAGACAAAGCGCGGACAGTTGCGGCTGTCGTTGAAGACGAAATGGGTCTCCGGCTGGACCATCCCCGGCAGAGGCTCCGTGAGAACGAGTTGGGCCTCTTTCTCCAGCACGGTGGCCGATCCCACGGTCGTTTCGAAGTCGATCCTGGCTTTCGACAAGTCGTAGAATTGGAGATGCTCGCCCGGCAGGACCTCCTGTTGGAATATGCTGAAGAGGGTCTTGACGGTTACCTTGCGCCGGTCGTCCCTGTCCACCTGAAGAATTCCTGTTCTCCTGGCGCCGACGGTGTTGATGAAATCGTCGTTGTTGTAAGCGTCCCAACTGATCTTTTCAATCCAGAATCCAACCGTCCCCGAATTCAGGAACACGGGCGGCTCCCCGTGGTAGTAGCCATATTCCCTGGGATGACTCCGGCAGTTCAGGATCTTGAGTTTGTTGCAGACGACACCATCCATTCCCAAGACAAGGCAACCGTTGTCCGCCGCCACCTCCACGTTGTTGACGGTTAGACCGTCCACGGACACAACATAGATACCCGCCATGTACCGGCCGCTCTTTCTCACAATCCGGTCTCCAGGCACGAGGTAATCCAGCACCTCCGGGTCGGAAACACCGTAGCGAAGCAGACGCGGCCCGAGGCGGACAAAGGGATCTTCAGTGAGCAGGACGGAGGGCGCGAACTTGTAGTTCCCATCCGGACTGATGATCGGGACGCTGTGTGTCGGGTGGCCCGAGTACACGCTAGAGAAATCGTCGTAGGATGGATAGGGAGTAGGAATCTCAAAATCCACGGTCCCGGTGTCCTTGTGCACTTTCTTTACGATCAGAGAGGAGTAAGCGCTGCGGGTGTGCTCCAATTTGAGGTTCCGGATGACGATGTTGGATGCGCCTTTGAGGAAAAAGTACCCCGCTTCCGGTTTGCCCTTGATGATCCGGAGCAGGGCGTTGTTTCCATCCACCAGTATGTCGTGGGTTTCGGAAAGGTCGATGCAGTAGTACTGGCCGAGGCTCATCCCGTGGTGGGCCGGATCGTCCAGGGTGGGATCGAGGGCGTAGGTGGCATTCGGAGCGAAAGAGATTTGGGTCGGTCCGCCGTGGTCAAGCGCTCCCTGCACAAGGTCCTGAATCCGCGCCCAGTCAGCTCCGGCAGGGATGTTCACCTGATGCATGTCGCCCGGGGCGATTACTGTGAACCGACGGACCTCAGACCAAGGGCGCGAGTTTGCCTGCGCGTCAATGCCTCGCACGCGCCACCAGTAGTCCCCCGGGATGAGGC
>JABMPG010000394.1 GCA_013203855.1 bacterium | reverse complement strand
GCCTATGAAACCCGAGAAGATCCAAGTCGGATCCCAGGCGCTCTGGCACGTGCCCCCCGGCAGGGTGCGCTATCTGTCCCTCATCCTGTTCGCGATCTCCTTCTGGCTGATGGTCGACTTGGGCCGATGGGAATTGTCCTTCGGCGAGCTAGCCCTTGGACTTCTGTTCTATTCGGCGGCCTCCCTGATCGTTCTGAACCAGCGCTATCTCGTCACGGAAAACCTTTCTACTCCCCTCTTGCTTCTCAATCTCGCAATCGCCACGCGCTACCTGAGCAAGCGGACCGGCGAAACCTCCCTGGCGTTCTGGACCGTGGGCCTGTGCGCCGCGGCCATCTTGACCAAGGTCGTGGCCGGAGTCCAGGCCGGAGTCATCGTCGCCCTCCTGCTGGCCCAGGGCAGACGCCGCGAGATCGCCTATCCCCTGATCGGCGCCGCAGTGGGTCTGGCTCTCTATGTGATCTATGGCTGGTGGCAGGACTGGGAAGTCTTCCGAACCGTGCTGGCCGATCAAGCCGCTCGATTCTGGGGATTCGAGGCCATGAGCGGCCTTATGTTTCTCGATACGGGCCAACCCGAGACGAGGGACTTCCTGATCTTTCTCGGATGGCTCGCCCTGATCTTCGAATCGCTGGCCCCCCGACGTCGGACAATCTTTCTCGCCCCTTGGGTCTACCTCCTGGGTTTCATCTTCTTCACATCGGCCCCGGCCATCTACAGTTGGCACTTCCTCCCCTTCGCGCCCTTTCTCTCTCTGGCTCTGGGCTGCCTGATCTACAGGCTCTGGCAGAGCAGCCACCCCGTCGCAATCCTGGCTGCCGCGGCTATCCTTCTGCCCCACGCCTTCCATACCCTATTCGAAAATCGCCCTGAATGGGGGCCGCTCTTCCGATGGCTCTATCTGCTCGTGACAGCCGTCCTGCTGGCGGTCGTTTTCAGCGGCCGGCAATCCGCAACCCGCCTCTGGAAAGCAATTCTCACCATAGCCATCGCCCTCCTCATTCTTGAGAACCTCTGGCGGGTATGGCTCGCTTAGCCCCCACGATATCCTCTCGCACCGAACGCTCCCGACCTTCCGCCTTGGCCGCCAGATTCATCCCGGTTGCCCGCGGCAACCGGAGATAGCGGAAACCCCAGGACAGCCCGCCGTCCCTTTCCTCAAGGACGCGATACTGATATGGCGGCTCGATCAGACTCCCGGACGTGATATGCAGCTGCCCGTTTCGAACCATCTCCAGGTTCAGATGGCAATGGCCCGCGAGCACCGCTCGAATATTCGAGGCAGGATTGATGATGGTCCTCAGCTCGCCCGCGTTCTTCGCCAACAGCGAAGTCCCATACACCCTCTTTGCCAGCGTTTCCTCAAGGCGGCCCATGTAGACGGGGCGGTGCATGAAAACAACCATCCGATCATCGGGATGATCGCGAATCTCTCGCTTCAGAAAACGCAGACCCTCCACGTTCACGCCGCCCCGATAGCCATCCAGAGCGACAAACCGCCAGCCGTTCGTCGTGAAAGCGTAGCTATACTTCTCCCCGAAAACCGGTCCATAGGTTGTCTTTCGGTCATGGTCGCCGACAACCGGATAGTACGGGCAGTTCAGTTTGTCGAGTTCGTCCTTGACCTTCCGGACGTGGGAGATTTGACTCCCGAGATTCGTAAGGTCACCAGTGATGACGACGAAGTCGGGACGGACGTTTTCGTTGATATCGCGCACCGCCGCCGCCAGCCAGTCATAGCTGCGCACCAAGTCCTTCTGATGCGGGTCCAGGGGAAACTTGCCTTCCGGATTCCTGTCTGCGATCTGACAGTGAAGGTCGGACAGATGAACGAAACGCAACGGATCGCTAGTCTCTCCGGCGGTTTCGAAGAACGTCCTGGAGGCCACCAGGATCAGGAAGGCAACGACAAAAACAGGTTTCATAGATCCTCCAAAGAGCCGGATCTTTCCTCTTTGATCTTCAGCATAATCCTATGATAGACGCAAACGCCTTCCGCGCGCAACCAATCGTGTCACTTCTTTCCGCGCAATCCTCCACGCCCGCTCGCCGGTCCTGATTTGCCTTGCATTTACGTTCGCTCAAACCTAGCCTCAATGACTTCTTGCCCTCCGGCCAGGGC
>JABMPG010000393.1 GCA_013203855.1 bacterium | reverse complement strand
GTGAAGAGTTGGTCTCGCCAGCCGGGGCCGAGGTCGAGGGCTTCCTGGACCAGGACCTGTCCCTGGAGATAGGGGAAGATGAGGGCTTGGCGGAAGAAGTAGGGGGTGGATTGCAGTGCGCTCTGATCCATGAACATCATTGTCATGGCTTCCTGGAGGAGCTGGTCGGATCCATGAGCGGCGGCATATTGGGCGGTGAGGACAGTGGCATCGCCCTCCGCGACGGTGAGGATGGCCATGGCGAGGTCGTCGTTGTTGGCGTCTTCGATTCCGAGGGCTCGGAGGTCGTAGGTGTGGTCCTGGAGGGCGTGGCAGATTTCGTGTGCGAGGATTAGGCGGGCCAGGGCGCTTCCGGTGATGTCGTAGGTTTCGTGGACGAAGAGGCGTTTGGATTCGGGGTCGTAAAAACCGGCGGCCTGCTCGTCGAGTAAGCGGCGATACATTTCGGCGATGTCGAGGCCCTCTTCGATCGCTCCGAGGCTGAGGAGAAAGCGCTCGAATGCCTTGCGTTCGATTTCGGGATACTGCTTGTCGATGGCGGATTGGACCATATTGGTCAGGAGATCGGAATCGAAATAGTAGGCGGGGAGGGGCTCTTTTCGCTCGATTCCGCGAAGGTTTTCGACCTGTTGCTGCACTTGCCGGAGGGTTTCGAGGGTGGCGGGGTCCTGGATGGGCTCGGGCGCGGGGAGTGTTGAGGAGGTAGGGTCTGCGTGGGGCGCGGCCGTCAGGAGCAGGAACAGGAGTGTAGTGAGGACTCTCATTCCGGTTTCGGCTCCTGGGTCTCGTTGTCTAGTTCCTCGCTCAAGTTCAGGTATTCGGCATCGTCGGGGAAGATTTCCTGATAGGCGTTGAGGGTCTGGCGGGCGCTGTGGTTGCTGCCGAGGGTCTGATAGGAGCGTGCGAGGCCGAGGACGGCGCGTTTCAGGAGTGTCTCGGACTGTTTGAGCATTTTGGTTGGGCCGGTGGTATCGGCTGTTTCTTCTTCAGAGATGGCTGCTATGGCGTTGTTTCTCATGCGGCTGCTGAGGCCGATGGCGTTGTGGAAGAGGTTGGCGGCTTTGCGGGGCTGACTCTGCATGGCGAGGACTTCGGCGAGACTGAGGACGGGCCAGAGGTCGTCGGGGTATCGTTGGACGCGTTTGCGTAGCGTGTCGAAGGTGAGGAGGAACTGAATGCTTTTGTCCCAGGGACAGATTTCCTGGGCGCGGAGATAGGCGCGGCAGGCGTCGCGGACCTGGAGGCGTCGCACGTGGGCATGGCCTTCGAGGATGGGGTCGATGGCCTTTTCGAACTGGCGTAGGCGGGTCATGAAGTCGGGGTGGTTGGCGCGATCTTCGATGTAGGGGTCGATGGGCTGACGATAGCGTCGGAGGAGGTCGAGGTTGACGAGGAGCGGTTCGTCGCTGTAGCCGAACTTGGGCGATTCGAATTCGAGGTAGGGGGAGTATTCTCGGTTGAGAGGGGCATTTTTCCAGGGCTCTTCCAGGGCGGGGGCGGCTTCGAGGAAGCAGGCGAGGAGTTTCTCGGGTTGTTGGAGGGAGACTTCGGCCAGGTCGCTCTGGATCTGTGGGCGGTTTATCCGGTCGATCATGCGGTCGAGGTTGATGTTGAGTGTTTTTTTCGTTCCGAGGAGGAGGAGGTAGTGGGTCGGCTCGTTGTTCATGTACCAGATGGTCATGTCGGGGAAGACGTGGGCGAAGGTTTTCATGGCGCAGGCGAAGACTTCTGGGGACATGCCGCCGAGGGGCATCCAGACGACGACCATGCCGTCTTCGGTGATGGCGTCGCGGCAGAGTTCGAAGTATTCGACGTCGTAGAGGTTGGCGTTGGATTTGTAGCGGAGGTCGGTGCAGTCGGTGGCGATGATGTCGTACTGGCGTCCGGAGAATCGGAGGTAGGATCTGGCGTCGTCGATGATGACGCGGTAGCGGCCGTCGTGGAAGGTTTTGCCGACGAGGGGTCCGCCGTCCCATTCGTCGAGAACGCCGTGGTTGGAGTCCTTTAGGGTATCTGCTACTTTGGGGACGGTTTCGCAGATTTCGATGCAGTCGATGCGTTCGAGTTCGTCGTAGAGTGTGAATGACCAGGATGCGCCTCCTGATCCGAAGCCGACGGTGAGGGCGGATTTTGGGTTTTCGAGGATCAGCATGGGTACGTGTGCGAGGCTTTTCTGGTCGGTGAGCAGGATGCGATCGGTTCCGGCGACGCCGACCGCGTCCACGTAGATGGTGCGTTCGCCAATGGAGTTTTCGATGACGGAGACGGTGGCGAGGGGGCCTTCGTTGTAGGCGACCCAGTCGTTGCGTTGTTGTTGGGGGAGGTCCTGGAAGCGGTATTCCTTGGGGACTCGTGCGAAGAAGACCGCGATTACGATGAGGGCTAGAAGGGTCCAGACGATCCTGTAGCGGCGTGTGTCGAGGGGGTTGGCGATGAGGACGATGGAGCCGATCATGACGTTGGCGAAACCGAGGACGAGGAGTCCGCGCGCGAGTCCGAAGAGGGGGATGAGGACGAATCCTGCGGCGAATGAGCCGAAGATGGCGCCGATGGTGTTGACGGCGTATAGGCGTCCGGTGCCCGAGCCGATGTGGCTGAGGTGTCGGATGCAGATTCGTGCGGCGACGGGGAAGGCCATTCCCATGAGGAAGGTGGGTAGGCCGATGGTCAGGGCGGTGCGCAGGAAGACGTTGGCGACGGCGAGGAGCCAGTTGAATTCGAAGGTTTCGGTGTTGAGGGCGTCGCCGAACTGAAAGAAGCGGACGAAGACGATTAGCATGAAGAGGGAGAAGCCGCCTGAGAGTCCGATGAGGATTTGGATGAGTCCGTATAGGCGGATGGGGTCGCGCTGGCGGTCGACCAGGAGGGACATGAGGGCGCTTCCGGCGGCGAGTCCGATGAGGAAGACGCAGAGCATGGCGCTGAAGGAATAGGTGGTGTTTTTGAGGTAATCGAAGCGGAAGACGAGGGAGCGGGTCCAGAAGACCTGATAGGAAAGGGCGATGAAGCCGGAG
>JABMPG010000392.1 GCA_013203855.1 bacterium | reverse complement strand
TCGGCTTCGGTGATCTTGGCGAAGAGGATTTCCTGCTGGTCCTTGTAGTAGCGGCCGCGGTCGTAGGTGATGTAGATGAAGCCATCGTCGCCCTGAGTCCCGTCGGGGTAGCTGACGGCGCCGCGCTCGTCGAGGACCAGTTTGTGGGGCCAGGTCTTCCCCTCGTCCTTCGAGAGGAAGGCGGTCATGTTACAGCGGTTCTTGGGATGGTCGTTGGCGACGAGGAGAATGTTGCCCGACTTGAGGGGGCGCAGAAAGAAGCGGGTGTTCACGCCGAATTCCTGAGTGAAGGGCGTCGCCTCGCTCCAGGTCCTGCCGCCATCGCGCGATTCGATCTGGGCAATGCCGTAGGTCGTGCGGGCGAGCATCCAAAAGGAACCATCTTTGCGTTCGATGAACATGTGTTCGGCGAAGGGACTGTCGGGGATGAAAACGCCACCCACGTATTCGGTCGGCGTATCGTAGCCTGTGAAACGATAGAGTTTCGCCTCCTTGGTGAGGAGGGGATTCTCGCTGGGCGTCCTGTAAAACCAGTCCACCGTGAACATCCACGTGCCGTCCTTCAGAACCGTCGGCTTGTTCAGTTCGTTGCCGTACCCGAGAAAAACGGGCCCTTTCCACTCGGGGAAGGCCGCGTCCGGCTCCTCCGTATAGAAGCCCCAGACGGTTCGGGACGGCTGGTCCGGCACTTTCATCAGGCGGTTCACGATCCACCACATTTTACCGTTTGGATCCACCCACAGTGCCGGGTCGTTGGAATCGCCGCCGATAAGCTGACGGCTCGGATCGTAGACTGCCACCGGCTTGGACCAGGTCTTCCCGTCATCGCCGCTCGTTACGAGCAGGCAGTAGTTCTGTCCCTTGCCCTCGCCGAGGAGTCCGGTGTACCACGTGGCCCAGAGCCTGCCGCCCGGCGCGCGCTCGATGCCGGGAATGCCCTGCCACATCCGCGCGCGCGGCCAGTAGCTCGGCAGGGGTTTGGTGTCGAGCCACGGCGGGGTGAGGGCCGCGATGCGAAAGTTGTCTTCGGGAGGGCCAGCGGGCGCAAACGGCACGAGGGCGAAAAAGCCGAGGGTGGCTGGCATCATGTGCTGGGAGAAAGATTTCAGCATGGCTCTCCAGAGGTTCTGTCTCATCGTTCGACTCTCTTTCATTGCGAGCGGGGAATCGCCAATGGTGGGAAGCGTCTTTCCCCGGGCCGCGAGGTCTTCTGCCATGGGGCACAACATACGCGCCCGATATCGTGCAGTCAATCGCCCAGAAAGCAAAACGGGAGTCTCCAGCGAGGAGGGCATTGCCGCCCTCGCGTTGAAGACTCCCGCGTATCAAGCCGTCAGGAAATTGCCGTCATTTCGGGCACTTCTTGAGGACCATGAACCAGTCCAGAACCTTAACGTCGGCCGAGGGCGACTCGACGCGCTCTTTGGCCATGCCGCAGGAACCGGGCGGAGGCACGATGACGTCATCGCCCGGTTGCCAGTTGGCGGGCGTCGCCACTTCTTCCCGGTCCGACATTTGCATGGCGATCAGCATTCGTTTGATCTCCTGCATGTTGCGGCCGTTGCTGAGAGGATAGTACAGAACCGCCCGGACGGTGCCCTCGGGATCGATCATGAAGACGGCTCGCACGGCCTGGGTGTTGCTGGCCGCGGGCTGGAGCATCCCGAAGGCCCGGGATACTTCCATCGTGAGATCGCTGATGACGGGGAAAGTGACCTCCACGCCCTTCATGCCCTTGTACTCGATCTTCTCCTTGATCGTCCTCAGCCAGGCAATATGACTGTAGGTGCTGTCAATGGAAAGACCGAGAAGTCTGCAGTTGAGCGCGTCGAACTCCGGTTGCATTGAGGCGAAAGTCATGAATTCGGTCGTGCAGACCGGGGTGAAATCGGCGGGGTGCGAGAAGAAAATCACCCACTTGCCCTTGAAGTCCTCGGGGAAACTGATGGGGCCCTGGGTGGTCTCCGCCTTGAAAGACGGGGCTTTCTCACCGATGAGGGGAAGTCGGATCTGCTGGTCCATATTTTTGTGTTCCTTTCGTGGTATGGAGATCGGGAACTGTGACGTTCCGCATTTCACTCGTGTGTCACTGCTGCGTGGCCTGGACGCGTTCATCCTGAGACATACCGGCAAGGCGCTGGACTTCTTTCATGTCCAGCCCCAGCCCTTGGGCGACGCGTGTTCCGTATTCCGGATCCGCCTTGTAGAACAAGGAAACCTGTCGGAGTTGGATGCGCTTCTGCGCATTTTTGAGATGCCCGACGATGTTGCCGACCAGGTGCTCCCGGTCCGAGTCGGTCATAACTTTGCGATAGAGATCCCCGGCCTGCACAAAGTCAACGTCGCCCAACTCGTAGGCATGACGGGCGGCCAGACCGGAGACATCGATGGCGGGCGGAGCGAGTGCCGGGTCTGGATCCGGTCCGCCGAAACTGTTTGGCCAGTAGTTCGGCCCCGCTCCGCCGTTGTTGTCCAGCCGCATCGCCCCATCCCGTTGATAGCTGTCCATAGCGGAAGCCTTCGGGGCGTTCACGGGGAGCAGGTGATAGTTGGAGCCGAGTCTGTGCCGGTGCGTGTCGTGGTAGCTGAACAGGCGGCCCTGGAGCATCTTGTCAGGAGAGGGGGCGATTCCGGGAACGAAATTCGCCGGCGAGAAGGCGGCCTGCTCCACCTCGGCGAAATAGTTTTCGGGGTTCCGATTCAGAACCAGGCGTCCCACGTCCATCGGCGGGAAATCCGCATGAGGCCAGATCTTGGTGATGTCGAAGGGATCGAACCGATATTTCTCCGCCTGTTCGGGAGTCATAATCTGGATTTCGAGTCGCCAGGAAGGGAAGTCGCCCTTCTTGATCGCCTCATGCAAGTCGCGGGTGGCGCAATCCGGGTCGAGGTTTCGCATGCGATCCGCTTCTTCGCCGGTGAAATTCTGAATGCCTTGTTCGGTTTTGAAGTGAAACTGCACCCAATTGTGTTTGCCTTTCTCATTGTACCACATGTAGGCGTGGCTGCTGTAGCCATTCATGTGGCGATAGTCGCGGGGCGTCCCGCGGTCCGAGAACAGAATGGTCACTTGGTGGATGGCTTCCGGCGTCAGGGACAGAAAGTCCCAGAACATGTCCGCGTCCTTGAGGTTGGTCGCCGGGTTGCGTTTCTGAGTGTGGATGAAATCGGGAAACTTGAGCGGGTCGCGGATGAAGAACACCGGGGTGTTGTTACCCACCATGTCGTAATTTCCCTCCTCGGTGTAGAACTTCAGGGCGAAGCCCCTGGGATCGCGTTCGGAATCGGCCGACCCTTTTTCACCCCCGACCGTGGAGAATCGGGCGAAGACCTCGGTCTTCTTCCCGACCTCCGAGAGAAACCGGGCTCGGGTGTACTTGGTGACGTCGTGGGTCACCTCGAAGTAGCCGTACGCGCCGGTCCCCTTGGCATGGACCACGCGCTCGGGAATCCGCTCCCGGTCGAAATGTGCTAATTTGTCGGTTAGGTGGGCGTCCTGAATGAGCACGGGCCCCTTGGCGCCGGCGGTCACCGAGTTCAGGTCGTTGTCCACCGGCATCCCAAAGCCGGTTGTCAGAGTTCTCTTGCTGTTTTTCATTATTCTCTCCTTTCTGAATTATGGGCTTTTGGTCTCGTCTTCTTGCACTGTAAGCAAACCCCCAGCACTTCAACCCGGGTCTTCTCCGGGTAGCCCAGCGCCTTCACACCATGTGGAATATCGAGATGATCGAACTCCGGGCAGGAGAAGTCAAGGGTGGAACTGCACCGCGAGCAAACAAAATGGTGGTGGGGCTTTGTGTTGGCGTCGAACCGCGTGCTTGCCCGAGATGCCCCCAGTGTGGAGATCAGACCGAGGTCCATGAGCAGCCAGAGCGTGCGGTACACAGTGTCCAGTGAGATGGTGGGAACCCGTTTCCGAACGCTGCGGCAAACCATCTCCGCGTCGGGATGATCCGGGGACTGGGCCAGTTCGCGGAAGATCTCCTGACGTTGGTGAGTGATCTTGACACCTGCTCTTTGCAGTCCCTTCTCGAAACAGCCTATCCGATCTAAGAGTTCCTGCGGCAAGATCTTCATCTCGAGGCCCTCTCCTACCTGAGAATCATTGTTAATTAGGAACCTACTCCGATCTGTTCTTTTCGTCAAGCGCGTATTCTTCAGAGAATCGCCGGTGCCTCTCAAAGTCCAATGAAACGATGCCCTGTGGCAGCAGATTGATGTTTGCCACCCCGCCCTTTTCCGCTTTAGAGTGGAAAACTCCCCCACGCTGGTTTACCATTTCTCTGAATCGGAGGGATCTCTTTACCGGGAGGCGACATGGAACCGAACGACCGACTCAACCGCAGTCTCAAGAAGAACGCGCTGGTTCTGGGATGGATGCTGGTCGTAGCGGGGGGTATCTGGGGGCTGGCGATGATCTGGCCGGTCTTGGCATGGCTTCTAAACACGCTGGCGCCTTTCCTGATCGCCTTGGTGGTGGCCTACATCTTCCATCCCATCGTGATATTCGTGCAACACAAGCTCAAACTGGGCCGCATCGGCGGAATCCTGGTTGTCGCGGCGCTCCTGGTGATTGCCGTCCTGGGATTTTTCGGGATGCTGGCGCCTATTCTTTACACTCAGATCGCCGATGTGGTTCAAGCCATTCAAGAGAACCTTCCCAAAATGATGGGAGCCCTGGCGGGGAAATTCGAGGATGGATCGGGCCAGAAGCTTCTGGACTGGATCACTGAGCGTCTCCAACAGGCGAATACCGACATTTCAGCGGTGCTGAAGCAAATCGCGGAGAAAGTGCCCGCGGCGACGGGGGGCGGAGCGTCGGCGGTCAAGCAGGCGGCCTTGGGCGTCGGGAACTTCCTCTCTGGAATACTCGGTTTTGTCGTCGCCCTGATCATGGTTCTGGTGATCAGTTTCTATCTTCTGCTCGAGTTCGGAGCTATCCCGCGAATCCTGCGGCTTCTCATTCCGCATCGGTACGAAAAGCGTTCCATGGAAGTCCTGGACCGAGTCGATGAGGCGCTGGGCGGTTTCCTGCGCGGACAACTCATGGTCTGCGGTCTCGTGGCCATTTTGGCAACGATCGGTCTCGCCGCGATCGGAATGTGGAAGTACGCCTTGTTGGTCGGCATCCTGTCCGGCCTCTTCAACATCGTGCCTTACCTTGGCCCAATCACGGGTATGGTACCGGGAGTCATCTGGGCCCTCCTTGCGCCTTCCCACGAGACATGGGGCGA
The DNA here is from genome assembly GCA_013203855.1 of bacterium. Classification (GTDB taxonomy): domain Bacteria; phylum Sumerlaeota; class Sumerlaeia; order UBA8349; family UBA8349; genus JABMPG01. The sequence continues at coordinate 2,145 of JABMPG010000392.1, read as the reverse complement.
GCGGGCCATCTACGTCGCTCTGGTCCTGGGCCTCTTCGCTCTGATCCAGACCTTGGACGGCCTCGTCTTCCAGCCCAGAATCGTGGGTCGGCACAGCAATCTCCACCCGCTGGTTGTTCTGGCCGCTCTTTTGATCGGAGCCCAGTTTGGACTGGTGGGAATGATCTTGGCCGTACCCACCGCCTGCATTGTCCGAGTTCTCTTCCTCGAACTGTTCTGGCGGCAACATGTGGCGAAACGCCGGAAAGAAACCCCCGCCGAGGCGTGAGCGTCACGGCCAGAGAAGGAACGCAGTTATATGCCCACTTACAGCATGACCGGCTTTGGCCGGGCCGAGGATAGCCGCGAGATCGGCGCGTTCGCCGTTGAGGCCAAATCGGTGAACCACCGGTTCCTGGAGCCCCGAGTTCACCTGCCCCGGGAACTTTCCTGGCTGGAACTCCCGTTGACCCGCCTCATCAAGGAGCGCCTGATCCGGGGCAAGGTGGATGCCTCGATCCGCTGGACGCCCGCGCCCGAGTATCAGCCCCGTGCATCGTTCAACCGCGCCATTCTCGCGGACTATGAGAGGCAAACCGCCGATCTCGCGGAATTTCTCGAGCGCGAAGAGGCCGTTTCCCTCGAATACCTTCTTCAGCTCCCCGGAGTGGCCGAGGCCGCCTCGCCCATCATGGAAGAAGAGGCGGTTCAGGATTTGGCTATATCGGCGCTCAACCAAGCCCTCGATGCTCTGATCGAAGAGAGACGGCGCGAAGGGGAGGCCCTCGAGAAAGAAATCCGCTTGAGGCTGTCCAACCTCGAGGAGATGCGCACGAGCATCGAATCGCGCCGCGAAGAAGTGGTCGAGACCTATCGCCAACGCCTTCGGAAAAAGGCCGAGGAGTGGGCCCAGACCGCATCCGTCGAAATCGATGCAGGCCGCCTGGAGAGCGAGATTCTGCTCTACGCCGAGCGATCGGACATCACCGAGGAACTCGTCCGCCTAGACACCCACATCGACGCCTTCGTGCAGGCGTTCGACGCTTCGGGAGAGGCGGCTCAAGGGCGATCCATGGAATTCCTCGCCCAGGAACTCCTCCGCGAGACCAACACCATCGGCAGCAAAGCCCGCGACACTTCCATTGCCACGCTGGTTCTTACGATGAAGAACGAGATCGAAAAAATTCGCGAGCAGATCCTGAACGTCGAGTAACCCCGCATGTCCGTCACGCCCCCTCCCATGCTGTCGCGGCCCGTCTCGCCCCATCTGATCACTCTTCTGTTCGGCCTCACGGCGCTCTTCTTTCTTGCTCGCAGCCTCCTGATCCTGGTCGTGCATACCATCGGGTTTCATCGAATCTTGGGCTTTCACAGTATCAGCTACGACTTCTACCTATCTCGTTTTGTGCTCTTCTCAATCCTGCCCTGGGGGTTCAATGCGATCTTCGCGACCCTCTTCGGAATGTCATTCGGCAAGCGGATCGGCCTCGGGATTCAACCGGAGTCCCCGCGGCTGGTTGCGCGTCTTCTCCGTCTCGCCCCGCCCCTGCTGGCCTACCTTGCCTGGTGGCTGGTGTTCAACCTCCCCGCGTTCCTCCAGGGCGATGCCTCTTCGCAGGGAGCCGCCCACACATTCCCCCCCAGGCTCTGGTTCGCCCCCGTCGCCCGGGAAATGTCTCTTTTCGTCCAAATGGGCAACTACGGCCTTTTCACCGGCTTTCCCCTGGGCGTCGCCCTGCAGGGACTTCGGAGGAGGAAACAGTGAAAGGAAAATGCATGATGCGATTTATGGCTTGGACACTCTTTATCTGGATGGGAGCCACCATGACAATGGCGAATGATGAAGATGCCCGACCCCTTGTAGGCGCGATCCGGTGGGACGCGTGGACCGGTGGGACGGTGACCGAACAAGTCGAGAGAACACTTGGCCCGGCGAGGTATCAGGACCGCCTCCCCTGGTTCGCTGAAGTCACCGGCGAAAACACCGCGCGGATCGATGGCGGACGCCAGAGCGTCATGGACCGCGAGATCGAATTCGCTGCCGACGCCGACCTTGACTACTGGGCTTTTCTGCTCTATCAGGACGGCAATCCTATGAGTCTGGCCCTCGAACAATACCTGCAAAGCCCCGCGCGGAATCGCATCGGTTTCTGTCTCATCCTGCAC
>JABMPG010000391.1 GCA_013203855.1 bacterium | reverse complement strand
TGGATATGGTTCGGCATCAGGCACCAGCCCCACACGCCCACGCCATAGGCCGCGCACTGCTCCCGCAAAAGGTCCACATACGCCGCGAAATCGTCGTCCTAAAGAAAAGTCGGTTGCCGCCGGTTGCCACGCTGGGTAAGATGATGGGGAAAGCCGGGAGCGATCACGCGTGCGAGACGAGCCATAGTGAAACACCCTCGCACAAACCGCCCCCCCGTCAAGAGATAAGTGCGGTGTCTCCGTAACCCACATGAAGGATCTCGGGACTTATGCAAGAGGCTCCAAAATCTTGACATTGGCCGTGACCGCTGGTAGCGCGGGCAGCCATGACTGTCAGCATATTCCTTTGGCGTGGGAGTTTCGAGCTGGCTGTTCTGGCATGACTCCAGATCAAAAGGGCTGAAATGAGCGAGAAACCGAACATCCTCCTGTTTGTGACGGAACAACATCGCGGCGACTGCCTGGGTATCGAAGGTCACCCGGTGCTTCTGACACCGAACATCGATGCCATCGCGGGGGCCGGGGTCCGGTTCGCCCACGCCTACACTCCCTGTCCGACGTGTATTGCCGCCCGGCGTTCGCTCCTATCGGGCCAACATCCAGCGACCCACGGCATGGTGGGGTACAGGGAGGGGGTCGAGTGGAACGTCGATCATACGGTGGCGACCGTCCTCGCGGAAGCAGGCTACGAGACGTGCTGGGTCGGTCGCACCATGCACCAACATCCTCCCGACAGGCGGCTTGGTTTTGAGCACATGGTTACTCTGGAAGTCAGCCGTCCGAGCGCCTATCGCGATTTCCTTCAGCAACGCCGCCCCGACGACTGGGAGGGTTTCCACGGCACCGGGGTCATGCATAACGACTGGACGGCTCGGCCTTGGCATCTCGATGAAGATCTGCACCCCACGAGCTGGACGGTTCATGAGGCCCTGCGCTTTCTCCGGAACCGGGACGAATCCCGACCGTTCTTCCTGGTCGTCTCATTTCTGGCAGCCCATCCTCCGCTGGTGCCGCCTGCCTTTTACCTGGAACGCTACATTCGCACCGGCGTGCCCGAACCGGTTGTCGGCGACTGGGGGACCCCGCCCCCGAACGGGGGAAGAGGTTTGGACGTAAGCGACACGGCGGCGGACCTCAAGGGCGAGGCTTTGCTCTGTGCCCGGGCCGGATACTACGGGCTGATCAACCACCTCGACGACCAGATCCGCCGGATTCTCAATCCCATCAACGGTGTGGACCGGATGACGAAGGGGAACACGGTCGTCGCCCTCACGAGCGACCACGGCGAAATGTTGGGCGACCACTATCTGTGGCGCAAGAGCGTCCCCTATGAGCCTTCCGCGCGCATTCCGCTGGTCCTGAGGGCGCCGGAACGCTTTGGTTTGCTCGCGGGCACCGTTGTGGACGAACCGGTGAGTCTTGAGGATATCATGCCCACTTTTCTGAACTTCGCCGGTGTGGAGATTCCGGATACGGTCGAAGGACGAAGCCTACTCCCTCTTCTGTGTGGCGAAAAAACTGTATGGCGGGATTACCTGCACATCGAGCATGCGCCCCTCCATCACTGCCTGACCGATGGCAAGGAGAAATACATCTGGTTCGCCGCCGACGGACGCGAGCAATTCTTTCGCCTGACCGACGACCCGACGGAATGCCATGATCTCTCCGTTGACCCTAGGGAAGCGAGACGGATTTCCCTCTGGCGCGAACGGTTGATCCACGAACTCCAGAGCCGCCCGGAAGGCTTCACGGACGGAGTCAATCTGATCCCCGGCCGGCCGTATGAGGCAGTGTGTTGTTCCTGATCGTATCGGGCGTCTCAAACGATGTTTCCTCGACAGCAATCCTTTCTCTCTCTGCCCATTCTGGCGACACCGACTGAAGCAAAGATTCCCCCATATCGAATCCGTCCCGGCGGCCTCGATTGGGCAATCGCCGTTCTCCATCAAATCGTAATTCGGGCGTAATTCGCATTCGGGGGACGTCTATGATAAGTATCCGTCAAGGAAAAACGGAGATTTTCCCCTCGCCCCCCGAGGTGGTTGGCTCGGTGATCTCTCTCTTTCTGCCGCGGACGCCACCGGACTTTTTGATCTGGATCGGTAGGATCCTTGCGCGAGGCGAATGGGCCAGGCGCGGCCAGACATCTATTTGCGGCCTCGGGCCCAAGGGCGGGCCGTGTGTCGGGATAGGTGCGCGCCGCCTGCCAAAGGTGGGCCGCGTCCATCGGGTATGACGCGAAGCGCCCCTGCCAGAGATGCCCGTGCCACCCCTCGCGAAAGTTCACCCGCCGCGTGTAACGCAAATGCGTGTTGCCGATGGCCAGCCGCAGCCCGTCTTCGTCGCGCGGCACCACGATCACATGGATATGGTTCGGCATCAGGCACCAGCCCCACACGCCCACGCCATAGGCCGCGCACTGCTCCCGCAAAAGGTCCACATACGCCGCG
>JABMPG010000047.1 GCA_013203855.1 bacterium | reverse complement strand
GCATAGAGGATGTGGCCTCCGTGCTCGAACTGCCAGACGCGGTAGAGGATCAGGTCCTTGCTGTAAAACCCGGCCGTGACGAAAGGCAGGGCGGCGAGGGATGCCGCGCCCAGGAGGAAGGTCCAGAAGGTGACGGGCAGGTGTTTGCGCAGTCCGCCCATCTTGAAGATGCTGTGCTCGTGGTGCACGGCCAGGATAGCCACGCCGGCGGCGAGAAAGAGGAGAGCCTTGAAGAAGGCGTGTGTCATGAAGTGGAACATGGCCGCCGACCACGCGCCGACGCCGAGGGCGAGGAACATGTAGCCGATCTGGCTGATGGTCGAGTAGGCGAGTATTCGTTTGATGTCGTGCTGGGCCAGGGCGGCGAAGCCGGCGATCAGCAGGGTGAGGGCGCCGATGATAGCGACGGCGAGTTGGACCGGGGGGGCGAGGGTGAAGAGGACGTTGGTCCGGGCGATAAGGTAGACGCCGGCGGTGACCATCGTGGCGGCGTGGATGAGGGCGGAAACGGGCGTGGGGCCAGCCATGGCGTCGGGTAACCAGACTTGCAGGGGCAATTGGCCAGACTTACCGATGGCTCCGATGAGGAGGAGGGCGGCCGCGGCGATGGCGAGGGTCGAGCCGACGGGCCACTGTTCCTGGGCGCGGATCAGCATTTCCTGGATGTGAAGCGTACCGAGGCGGTCGAAGAGGAGGAAGAGTCCGATGGCCATGCCGGTATCGCCGATGCGGGTGACGACAAAGGCTTTTCGGGCGGCGCGTCCGTTAACCGGATCTTTGTACCAGAAGCCGATGAGCAGGTAACTGCAGAGGCCGACGCCTTCCCATCCGAAGTAGAGGAAGAGAAGATTGTCGGCGAGGACCAGGACCAGCATGGAGCCGACGAAGAGGTTCATGTAGGAGAAGAAGCGGTTGTGGCCCTCGTCATCCTGCATGAATTCGGCGGAGTAGAGGTGGATGAGGAAGCCGACGCCGGCGACCACGAGCATCATGATGAGAGAGAGCGCATCGAGGTGAAAACCGATGCTCGGGTTGAAGCCGCCGACGGAAAGCCAGGTCCAGAGCACTTGGTCGAAGGCGCGTTCTTCCTCGGGCAGGCCGAAGAATCCGATCGTGACGGCGAGGGCCACCAAGGTGGCGAGGCCGATCGATCCGACGCCGATCCACGCGGCGGGACGGCGGCCCAGGCGTCCGCTGGTCACGGTGAGGATCAGGAAGCCGAGGAAGGGGAGGGTGGGAACCAGCCACAGGAGTTCCAGCATGGATCAGCCTCTCAGCAGACTAGCGGCGTCAGTGTCCAGCGTGTGAAATCGCTGGTAGAGCCGGATGATGAGCGTAAGGCCGACGGAGACTTCGGCGGCGGCCATGGCAAGGATAAAAATGAACATGATCTGGCCGTCGGGTTGACCCCAACGGGAAGCGGCGATGACGAAGGCCATGCCGGCTGCGTTTAGCATCACTTCGATGGACATCAGGATGAAGATGATGTTCCGTCGAGCGAGGACGCCGAGAAATCCCATGCTGAAAAGGATTCCGGCGAAGATCAGGCCATGTTCCATGGGCACGGAAGCCATCAGGATCGATCTCCTTCGCAGTTGCATTGGGCGGCGGGTGTGTCTTTGCGGCCCAGGTGGTAGGCGCCTACGAGACCGGCAAGGAGCAGGAAGGAGGCGATCTCCACTCCGAGGACATAGGGCCCGAACAGGGCTATGGCCACGGTCTTGGGGTCGACGACCAGTCCGACTGAGGCGGCAGGCTGTCCCTGGGTGATGAGGAAAACAATCTCGATGGCCAGGATCAGGGCGAGGAGAGCAGGACCGACCCACGCGGCAGGGGAGAGCCACTGCTTTTCTTGCTCGGTGGTTTCCTTGCCAAGGTTGAGGACCATGATGGCGAAGAGGAAGAGGACCATGATGGCGCCGGCATAGACGATGACTTCGAGGGCGGCGATAAAGGGCGCGCCGATGACGAAGAAGACGAGTGAGATGGCCAGGAGCGAGACAACGAGGTAGAGCAGGGCGTGGACGATGTTCTTGCGTGTCACGACCATGCCCGTCGCGAGAATCGCTACGAGGGCTGAGATGTAGAACAGAAGGTTCATGCGGCTTGACGGTATCCTTTCCCTATGAGGGAAGCAGTCCTTTGGGGTCTACGGGCGGGCTTTCGTTTTCGGCTTCACCCTTGTCCTTGCCGCCGATGGCCAGGCCAGATACACGATAGAAGTCGTGATCGTGATACTTGCCCGGGCCGTTGATGGTCAGATCTTCTTTCTCATATACGAGATTCTGGCGTTTATAGTCGGCCATCTCGTAGTCAGGGGTCAACTGAATGGCGTAGGTGGGGCAGGCTTCCTCGCAGAGGCCGCAGAAGATGCAGCGGGAGAAGTTGATGCGGAAGAACTCGGGCTTGCGTCGGCCGTTCTCGTCTTCGGTTGCCTGAAGGGAGATGCAGCCGACGGGGCAGACGGAGGCACAGAGGTAGCAGGCCACGCACCGCTCTTCTCCCTGTGGATCTCTGGAGAGGATGATTCGTCCGCGGAAGCGGGGAGCAAGATATTGCTTTTCTTCGGGATACTGGACCGTGACCCGCTTATGGAACATATGCAGGAAGACGAGCCAGATAGTTTTGAGGATGCTGAACATAGTTTAGTCGTTTTCCGTTTTACTCGAACGCCAGAATCAGCGCTCCGGTTACTACCAGATTCAAGAGTGCCAGCGGCAGCATCACCTTCCAGCCGTAGGCCATGAGCTGGTCGTAGCGCGGGCGGGGGAGGGTGGCTCGCAGGAGGATGAAGAAACTGAGGAATACCATCATTTTGATGAAAAACCAAACCACGCCGGGCAGGAAGGGTCCATGCCAGCCGCCGAAGTAGAGGGTGGTAATCATCGCGGAGACGACGGCGATTCCGAGATACTCGCCGACAAAGAACATGCCGAACTTCATGCCGGAATACTCGGAGTGGAAACCCGCGACCAGCTCGCTCTCGGCCTCAGGGAGATCGAAGGGGAGGCGGTGGGTTTCGGCGATTCCGGCGATAAGGAAGACGATGAAGCCGAGGAACTGGGGGATGACGTACCAGAGGCCAGCCTGGGCCTCGACGATGGCGCGGAGACTGAAGCTGCCTGCGAGGGCGACGACGCCCATGAGGGAGAGTGCCATGAAGACTTCGTAGCTCAGCATCTGGGCGGCGGAGCGGAGGCCTCCCAGGAGGGAGTACTTGTTGTTGGACGCCCAGCCGCCCAGGACGACGCTATAGGCTCCGAGTGAGGACATGGCGAGGAAGAAGAGGAGGCCGATGTTCAGATCGACGACCCAGATGCCGGGTCCGAAGGGGATGACGGCAAAGCCCATGAGAACAGTGAACACGATGACGGCCGGGGCGAGAACGAAGACGGCTTTGTCCGCGAAGGGGGGCACCCAGTCTTCCTTGGTGAAGATCTTGATCATGTCGGCCAGGACCTGGAGGAGGCCGAAGGGTCCGACCCGGTTCGGGCCGTAGCGATCCTGCCAGAGGGCGAGGAGGCGGCGTTCGAGCCAGATGAGGGCGGCGCTCATAGTCATGGCGAAGGAGAAGATCGCTACGACGATGGCGATTCGGAGGCCGATTTGGAGAAGGTTCTCAGGCATTCTCGATCTTTCCGCTGTTCGGCAATTGAATAAAGGGAATACCGGGGAGGCCGGTGGAAATTCCGGCCGCGCCTCGCGCCATGCCTTCGGTGATGCGTACCTTGAGGCGCAGCTCGCCGCCTTGCTGGGGACGGACAATGGCGGTCGCGTCCTCTTCCAGCGAGAGAGCCAGCGCATCTTCGGGGCTCAGGGCGACGAAGGGTTCGGGGATACGCTGGGCCACTGGCGTGGACCGTGCGCTGAGCTCCTCCGAGCCGTAGATCCGAGGCATGGCAACGAAAAGGAGAGTGCCGCTGCTCTCGGAGAACCTTTCCGGTGTCTCGACTTCGATCTGTCCTGTTGGAGAATCCGGGGGTTCGAAGAGTCGCGCACCGGGAGTGCCTCCGGTCAGTTCTCCGCCGACCTCCTGCTGGAACTTGTTCAGAGCCTGAACCGAATTCCAGCCCGGGGCGCGATAACGGTTGGCGACGCTGCCGGGGAGATGGCCCTGATAGCCTTCCATGGTGAAGGTGTAGGGGGTGTCCGGGTCTTCGGGTGGTTTGCCCTCGCTGACGTTGATGTGGGCGAGCATGGCGGTCCGGCCGCTGTAACGGGCGGACTGACGGGGGATTTTTTGGTTGAGCCAGCGGGCGTCGGAGAGGGGCGCGGCTTGGGGGATGGGGCCGAGAAGGGGGATTGCCTGAGATGCGGCGAGACAGACCGCGTCAAGGTTCGTCCACTCCGTGCCCTTGCCGGTCTGGGCGGAGATGCGTCCGAGCCATCGCCAACTTTCGAGGATCGGGTCGGTGGGGGAGAAGACCTGAAAGAAGCGCTGGGCGCGGCCTTCGTGATTGACGAGGGTGCCGTCCGATTCGGCGAAGGTTCCAGCGGGCAGAGTCACGGTGGCCTTGTCGGTCGTGGGGGTTTGCAGGTGGTCCAGGACGATGATGTTTTTCGCGGCGGCCAAGGCTTTGTCAACGACGTCTTTCGGTGCGCGGCGGTAGAGATCGTTTTCGAGGACGAGGAGAGTGTCGGCTTTGCCGTCGGAGAGCGTTCCCAGCCCTTCCGAGAGAGGCTTTCCGCCAACAAGGGCGCTGCCGAGGGTGTTGCACTCGGGGAGGACGAAACGCAGGCCGCAGGGGCGAGTCTCTTTCGAGAGGGCTGCCGCCAGGCGAGCGGCCGCGCGAAAGAGGGCGATGTTGCCGAGAGTTGTCCCGGCGATGATGACAGGTCGCTCGGCGGTGCGAAGTCCTTCGGCCACGTTGTTGATAAAGATCTGCGCCTCGCTGGAGAGGCTTCCCGTGTCCAGGGCGGAGTCGCCGAGGGCGTTGGCGACGCCGAGGGCGATACCGGTCATTTCGGCGGGTAGGCAACGATGGGCCTCGCGGGCCGGTTTGTCGAGTTTGGTGGGATAGGGGGTGGCGATGAAGACGGGGCCTCGGTCGGTCTGGATGACCGCGCGGACGCCTTTGTCATTCCAGTCGGGCACGCCGCGCTTGTTGGCGGTAAGTTTGGGCTGGGAGAGGGCGGCCTGGCGGATAGCGAGATCGATCCGGGGGGCGGTGTTGGTG
>JABMPG010000390.1 GCA_013203855.1 bacterium | reverse complement strand
CTCCACCTACTGGTGGTACTGGTACGGCAGCGAGTACGAGGCCCACGCCTACTATCTCAAACTCCTCGCCGCAACGGGTCGCACCGACGACTGGAAAGCGTCCTGGCTCGTCAAGTACCTCCTCAACAACCGCAAGCACGCCACATACTGGAAATCGACCCGCGACACCGCCGCCTGCATCGAAGCCTTCGCAGACTATCTCCGCGCCACAGGAGAGCACAAGCCCGACCTCACCGTCGAAATCTACGTCGACGGCGAGAAACGCCAGGAGCAGCGCATCACCTCCGAAAACCTCTTCACCTTCGACAATACCCTCGTCCTCGAAGGCGATGCCCTCGACACGGGCCGCCACACTGTCGAGTTCGTTCGACGCGGCGAAGGCCCCATCTACTACAACGCCTATCTCAGCTACTTCAGCCTCGAGGATTTCATCACTAGCGCCGGTCTTGAGATCAAGGTCGCCCGCCGGGTCTTCAGACTCACGCCGAAGGAGAAAACTGTAAAGGTCGCCAGCTCGCACGGCCAAGCACTCGACCAGCGCGTCGAGGCTTACGACCGTCACCTCCTCCAAAACGGCGATCTCCTTGAAAGCGGCGACCTCATCGAAATCGAGCTCATTCTCGAAAGCAAGAACGACTACGAGTACCTCGTCTTCGAGGACTACAAAGCAGCCGGCTTCGAGCCCGTCGACATCCGCAGCGGCTACACGGGCAACGCCATCGGCGCGTACGTCGAGTTCCGCGACGAACGAGTCGCCTTCTTCACCCGCGCCCTCGCCCGGGGCCGCCACAGCCTCACCTATCGCCTGCGGGCCGAAATCCCCGGCAAGTTCAGCGCCCTCCCCGCCCGAGGCTACGCCATGTACGCCCCCGAACTGCGCGCCAACTCAGACGAGATCAAACTGAGAATCGAGGACAGAACCACTGTCGTCTCAGATGGATTTGCTCAAACAACAGATTCATTCGCCTGCGGGGGCCCCCTCACCCGGACCGACAACCCGCACTGGAAAAGGATCGGTAACGGCGCCGGTATAGATCGTACGATGGGGGAAAGGAATCTCGATGCCCTCTTGGTCGAAACGCTCCTTGATCTCCTGCATGATGCTGTGCTTCACTTTCAGAAAATCGGTCGACGAAAACCAGACGCCGAACAGAAACTCAAGCGCCGAGTCCCCGAAACTCTTGAAAAGGATCAAGGGCTCCGGCTCGTCCAGAACCAGCGGGTTCTTCCGGGCGATGTCGAGAAGCACCTCACGCACTTTGCTCACATCCTCCTTATATGCCACGCCCACGTCGATATCCATCCGCCGGATCGGGAACCGGGTCACATTGACGATTTCCGTTTTCACGAGGTTCTCATTCGGAATGCGCACCATGCGATTGTCCAGAGTCCGAAGTTTGACCGACAAGAGGTCGACGGAAATAACGACACCGGTCGATGAACCCACGCTGATAAGATCGCCGATCACAAACGGTTTTTCCGAAATCAGAAAGATACCGCTGATGATATTCGACAGACTCGTCTGGGAAGCAAAGCCGATCGCAACGCCAAAAATTCCCGCCGCGCCTAGAAACGTGCCCAACTTGAAATTAAAGTCGGCAAGAATACTCACAAGGATGAGAATCAGCCCCGCATAGAACACACCCTTCTGAAGCAGGGCGCTCACCTGAGGCGAATACCGCTTCTCAGTCAGTCGCCGGGTCATCCGAGCCGCAAACAGCACGGCCGGAAGTCCCACCCCCAGCAGAAGCGCCACGCGATAGATTCTCGGATCCTCCAACGATACCCGAACTCCCAGCCAGCCCATCAGTGCCCAGGCGCCGAAGGCCACCCCCGCGAATACAACCACCCGCTGAAGAAACTTCCCAAAGACCGGCGCACGCTTCTTCAACGCGATCCCCAGAACGAGATACGCGATCCAGAGCGCCAGCAGCCAGACCCCGATGAAAATCGCACCCTCCAGGCCCGGATTGTTTCGGATATATTCCACGACTGGCATGACAAGCCCGCCTTTCACATGTTCGAGATGGATCGCAGGCCCGTGAAGACCGACTGGAGCATGCTCTGACGGGCCGGAATGCGGGCCGACGTCATCACCTCCCGCGCTCCGTCAAAATCGGGAGCCTTCCGCCCATACTCGATGAGCGCAGGCTGATCCACGCTCCTGATCGTACAGTCAACCTGGTTCGTCCACAACCGCGTCTCGCCCCGATAGATGGCGAGATGCTCCGACCGAATGCACATCCGCTCGAAAGAGAACTCCTCCGTAGAAAGGTTGTGGAGATTCACCGGACAGACACAGATATGAGGCGCAGGCGGATCCTCTCCCAAACCTCTCCTCGCCCGGGTGCGTAGACCATAGCAGAGCTCGCCCTGGCTCGGAGTACCGAACCAGATATTGGTCAGACTTGCGCTCGGAACCGCGCCGATCGACACCTTCTCCTGGCCCCCCGCCCGCATATCCACCCAAACCGGCATGCTCACGAAAAACGTGCCGTGAGAATGAGGTGCGAGCCGAATGAGCGATTCAGGCCGTATCACGAGGGACCGGTCCGGCATGGCAGGCGAAAAGACAATCCGGCCGTCGCTCTGAGCAAGTATCCATCGCGCCGCCAAACTTTCGTCTTCAGGCGGATCCGACGCTTCAGGACCGTTCTCCCGCCGCAGGATCTCTTCCGTCTCCTCCTCGATTTCGGAAAACCACTGCCACTCATCCCTCACCCGACGAAAACGCAGCAAGAGCGGCCCGACCTCCGCCCGATGCCACGGGCCCTCGTCTATCGAAAAACTGTTCCAGAGCCGCATCCCATCCTCCTAAAGCCATTTCATTTTCTTGAACAGGGTAATCTCACCCGCGACGATCAGCGCAAGCGCAACGCAGAAAACGATGAAAGCCACAGGGCTGTCGCTTCCCGGAATCCCCCCCACGTTGATGCCGAAAAGCCCGGTCAGAATCCCCAAAGGGATGAAGATCCCAGCCACCATCGACAGCAGGTACATCCGCCGGTTGAGCTGCTCAGAGAAGTGGCTATCGATATCGTCCTGGGCAATGAGGGCGTGCTCGCGGGTGGCGTCAAGATCCTCGACAAAACGCTTCAGCCTTTCGGACGCTTCCCGCAGCCGACTCTTGTGCCCCTTCGCCAGCCAGGGAACGGGCTCCAGATGGAGCGCTGCCAGAAGATCCCGCTGCGGCGCGGTGAACCGACGCAACGAGATGATCTGCCGACGCAGGCGAGACAGCCGGTCCCTCTGCTCAAGCTGATCCTCGGCCTTCACCTCATAGAATTGGTCGATCTGATCGTCCAGGTCTTCGACGATCGGAGCCATCCGCTCGCAAAGCCTTTCCACCAGATGAGCCAGAAACTCCCCCGGTCCCGAAGGACCCGTGCCCTTCTCCAACTCCCCGAGAACGTCCGCCGAGGCCTGGAGCCGACCCGACCTCAGCGTAATGATCCGGTTCGGCTCCAGCCAGACCCGCAGAGAAATCATGTCTTCGGGCGCCTGTCCTGGATTGAGGTTCACGCCTCGCAGAAAGACCAGAAGACTGTGGTCGACGGCCACACTGCGCGGCCGGGTTCCCTCAGCCAATAGTGCCTGGGGCACTCCCACTTCAAGACCGGACCGTTCATGCAACCACTTCTGGGAACCCTCGACCGTCCGGTCCAAGTGAATCCAGATCGTCTTCTGAGGATCCGCTGAAGCCAGATCATCAAACCCGCTCAGCCGACGGCACCCGCCTTTGCCGTCCATCTCCACCACGTGAATCAATCCGGAAGGGTCCATGAGACTCGCTCAGAAAATGAATTGGAACTTCAACCACCAGGACCAGTGTATCGAATGGGACAAGGCAGGGTAAAGGGAAAGCGCACGCCCAAACCGAATCCAAATCGCCCCATAGACCGTTCCGAATCACATCATCCCCAAGCGAATGACAGAGGGCACGGAAACGCCTGCCGCGCACACCACCGTCCCGAAGGTGACGGCGAGAAAAAGAAGGCATGGTGCCCACGCCACATTTCACGCGTGACCTATCACCAAAACTCACGGTGGCACCTCACACTCGATCAGGATCCATCTCTGCCTCGGGAAGCGGCACGGGACGAGCGTCCTCGGTGCGAATGCTCCAATCCAGGAGTCGCAGACGCATCTTTTCGATAATACGGCCATAGGAGGCATCCGTGGCGAGGTTCTTCAATTCCCAAGGATCATCCACAAGATCGTAAAGTTCGTCGGCATCGCCCATCGCGTCATGGACATATTTCCACTCACGGGAGCGCACCATCTTGCGCCGGCCTTCCGCCTCGCGCCATTCGAGCGAGGCGATAAGAGCCTTTCGGCCCCAGGGACGCGGCCACGCTTCCAGATCCTCCATCCGGAAAGGCGGCCCCCCCGCTCCATACTCGCAAAAAGTCGCCTCACGCGGCGACACATCAGTCACGGTCGGCAACGGCTCGCCATGCATGCCAGCCGGAATTTCGACCCCCTGAAGACGAAGGAGGGTCGGCACGATATCCACCAGGTTGACCAGGCTCTTGTCCCGCTCGCCCTGGGGCACATGTCCCGGCCACGACACGATCAGCGGCACGCGCGTCAGACAGTCGTAGAAAACGCCACCCTTGCAGACCATACGGTGTTCACCCATGAAATCGCCGTGATCCGAGCAAAACACCACGATCGTATTCTCCCGTAGTTCAAGCCGTTCCAGCGCGTCCAGGATCCGCCCCACCGAATCGTCAAGAAACCGGACCATCCCATAGTAACAAGCCATCACCCCTTGGATATTCTCCAGAGAATCCTCCTCCATTCCCATCATGGCATAAAGGACCTGATTGCGCTCGGGGGCTTCGGCAAACTCCCCCTCTCTCCACTTCGGCGTCTCGATCTTGCCTGGTGGAAACATCTCCGCATATTGACGTGGCGCCTGATAGGGCTCGTGAGGATCGGGGAAAGAGATCCAAGCGGCAAAAGGCTCGTCCCCGTGCTGCTCCAGAAACTCGAGAGTCTGAGCAGTGATAAGACCGGTCGAGTGGTCTTCGAGCGGCGCATCGCTGACGGCATAATCGAAACGCGGGCTGGCCTGGTCCTCGCACCCACTGTCCATATTGCACCGAATCTCATGGCAGGCATTGATTGCCGCCCGGGGCCGCACCCAGTCCATGCCCTTGTGAAACATGCCGGATGTAAAACCCCGGTGGGAAATCTCGCACCACACGTCGAATCCATCGAGGTCTTCCGGGTCGGCAAAGCAGTGATTCTTCCCGATGAGCGCCGTGCGATAGCCCATCTCTTTCCAGATCCGAAACGCATGGGGATGGCCGGCCCGGAGAGGCGTCTCGTTGCGACGGGAACCATGGGAATGCGGATACTGCCCCGTCCACAGCGATACCCGAGCCGGCATACACAATGGATGAGGAGTGAAGGCACGCTCAAACAACACTCCCTCCTTCGCCAGACGCTCCAGCGAAGGAGTCTCGCAGAAGGGGTTTCCGTAGAGATGGCTGGACATGGCCTTCTGCTGATCGGTCATAATAACCAGGATGTTCGGCATGCTCATAGGGATCTTCCTTCAGGCGGGATACAGGCGAAAACCCGGCTCGAGTATCTTGCGGATAAGAACGATCTGGCCGGTGTGAAAGGCGAAGTGCTGCGCCGTGTAATGCAGGATGAAGTCGACCGAGAACTGCTCCTCGATATCCTCCCGCTCCAGATCCTTGCCCGTCAAGGCGGCCAGAACCCCGTTCGTCTCCTCCTCGGCCTTCCGGAGTAAGGCGAGTAGATCGCCAAGGGTCGCGCCTCGGCATGTGTTGAACTCGGCGTCACGATCCCGTTCGAGGGGCAGAAGCCCAATCTTGTTGCCCACCCACTGGTGCTCCGTCCCGCGCATGTGCATCAGGAGATTCCCGATGGCATGGCTGTCTTGCGAAGGCCGCTTCCACAGCCCCTCGTAGTCCAGATTCTGGACGGCACGCGAAAGATAAATACGGGTCTGGTTCAGGTTGGAGACAACCGACCGGATCGCCTTGGGGCAAGTCGTCGGCAATGGCCATCGCCACCCCTTCTGCTCTCGGATGAAAGAACCGGTATGTGCCATGTGCCGCCGCCTTTCCGGGACCGCGAGCCCTGTGCGCTTCACGGCCCCACCGTGCTGATCTGAAAGTCTATTGTCCCATCACCTCTGCCGCGCTGGCCTCCCTCGGCCAGGGATAGTCCTTCTTACCAGCCTCGGGCTGAACCGGGCCGGGCGGAAGAGAGTGGTGAAACGCTAGCACCTTCCTCTTCAGCCGCTTGACGATTCTCGGGTTTTCGCTCGCCACATTGTCCACTTCCGAGGGATCGTTCGGGATGTCATAAAGTTCGATCCGGCTTTCGTCGGGATTCATCAGCAACTTCCAGTCACCATCACGGATCGACAAGATCGGACTGCGATGGATGGTGGCGCCATACACCTTCGAGCGCCACTCCCACATGATAGGCCGATTCCGTCGCCGATCGCTGCCGAGGAAGATGTCGGCAACGTTCTCCCCGTCCAGCCAGGTATCCGGCGTCCGAACACCGGCCAGAGTGCAGACCGTCGGCAGCCAGTCCACGCCAGTAAGAACAGAGGTGTCATTGACCTTGCCCTCGGGAACCTTGCCCGGACAGCGGACGATAAACGGCATACGCACCCCGCCCTCATAGAGACTGCGCTTCCGTCCCCGGAAAGGCCCCGTCGTGCCGACCGAGGCGTGAGGCGCGACATCCAAAACTTCCGGCCCGTTGTCACTGGAAATGATCACCACAGTGTTCTCAGAAAGACCCAGTTCGTCGAGCTTCTCCATGAAACGACCCACTTGCGTGTCCACCGCCTTGACAGACGCGTTGAAGGTCTCGACAGTGATCGGGCCCTGGACGCCAAACCTGTCTCGATAGTTTTTCCCCGCAGAAGAGCCGTAATCATCGACCAACTCCGCGTTGGGGTTCAGGGGCGCGTGAGGCAGGACCGACCAGACATTCAGATAGAAGGGCAGGTCCTTATTTTCCTCGATAAAACGGATGGCCTCGTCATAGATAAGCCGGGGCCGGACCGACAGCATATCGGCCTGATGCTCGAAGCCAGGCCCGTTCGAGGCGAAAGTACGGTGATCGTCGACACCATATTCGGAAGGAGAAGGCGCCTCCTTGCCAATACCAAGATGCCACTTCCCGAAATGCCCCGTTCTGTACCCCGCCTTGCGAAGAACACTCATCACCATCGGAGTTTTGGGATCGACAAAGGCAACCGAGCCATACTGCTTCGCTTTCTCTCCAGTCATGG
>JABMPG010000389.1 GCA_013203855.1 bacterium | reverse complement strand
GGATAGAGACCGAATTTGATGGCGGTTGACACGGCGATGCCGTTCTGCCCGGGGCCGCGATATCCGACCAGTCCGGTGTAGTCGAGAATCTGAGTGTCGTTGATGTAGACCTGGAGGTAGGGGTCGTGCTGGTTCACGTCCCAACCGAGGCGCCCCTTGAAGACGATGTCGTTCCATTGGTTAACGATGCCGGTGTACTGTTCGGGAAATGCTGGGTCGACTTCCTCTATGTTGACGCCCTGGAGGGAGGGCGACTCGGTGCAGTATCGGAGATTCATACGCAGGACGTCGGCGGTGGTGTCGAGTGTGAGGGTGACCATGGGGTACAAACCGGCCGTGTACGGGTTGGGGAAGAGTTGGAAGACAACGAGCTGGCCGGCGGTTGCCTGGGGTTCGGGAACGGCGAAGTAGGAGTGCATGGCGAACCAGAATTCGACGCCGTTCGGGATGGAGAGATCATCGCTGATCCAGCCCATTTCGGCCCGGCCCCGCGAGGTGCCGTACCGGAGGTCATTTTTGTGACCGGAGAAGATGAGCGTATCGGCAAAGGAGCCGGTCTTGATGCGGCCGAATTTGTGTGGCCCCTTGGTCTGGTCATAGCGCAGGGCACCCTCGAAGTCGTCGTTGTTGACATAGCGGGGATGGGTGGGCAGGTTGTTGAGACTGGCCTGCCAAGTCCTGTCCCACAGATACTGTAAGGGGTTTGCCGGGTCGGTAAGCAGATTGCCTTGCGCATCGGTCTGGATGGGCCGTTCGACGTCGAGATCCGCGTCGGGCATCGCCGAGAGCGGCATGGAACCGTCCGCATAGACGAACATGTCCGCCATCAATATGGGGGCGAATGTCTTGTTGGCGTTGCCGCCTCCGGTGGCGAGAATCTGGGGGGAAGGCGGGTCGGCCTGAACGGTCCCGGCGGGAGAGTCCGCGCACCGTCCCGTTCCAACTCCCAGAGTGGCGACGATGGCCACGACGGCAAGCAGGCTGAATTGGCCCAAAGACACCTGACTTCTTCTCACGAGGCTTCCCTTCCGTTCAATCCGAGACTACTCACATACCAGGGAAGGTTAGCACGACTTTCTCGCTGACAGCAATGCCTTTGGGTACAGGGCGGGCGTCGTTCCGGGACCTCGTCGAAGTATAGGTGGGCGATGAGTCGTAGCGAGTCTCGATATCCAATCTGTGGATCGTGCGGCGGCCCAGTTAGACTACCTTTTCCTCTTTCTCCGGGCGGTCGCCGATGAAGGAGTAGACGATGGGCACGAAGACGAGGGTGATGAGGGTGGAGCTGGCCAGTCCGCCGATGACGGTGCGGGCCATGGGGGCTTGGGCCTCGCCGCCCTCTCCGAGTCCGAGGGCGAGGGGGATCAGACCGCAGATGGTGGTGAGCGCCGTCATCAGAATGGGGCGCAGACGGCGGCGTCCGGCTTCTTCGAGTGCCTCGTAGAGGGGCAGTCCCTGATCGCGGCGAAGGTGGTTGGTGTAGTCGACGAGGAGGATGGCGTTGTTAACGACGATTCCCCCGAGCATGATGCAGCCGATGTAGGACTGGAGATTGAAGGTCGTTCCAGTCAAGAACAGCATGAGGACGACGCCAATCGCGGCGAGGGGGACGGAAAACATGACGACGAAGGGGTCGCGAAGCGATTCATAGAGGCAGGCCATCACCATGTAGACGAGGATGAGTGCGAGGATGAATCCGATGCGCAGTTCGCTGAATGCCTTCTGCTGCTCCTCGTAGTCGCCGCTGAGTCCGACGGAGAATCCCCGGGGGACGGGGAGGGAGCGGAGGCCCTGCTGGATATCGGCGAGGATCGAGCCCATGTCGCGTCCCTGGATGTTGGCGCGGACGGTGACGATGCGCTCCTGGTCCATCCGTTCGATGAGCACGGGGCCGGAACGTTCGCGTTCCTCGACGATGTTCCGGAGCACGACGGCCTGGCCTTCGGAGTTGGTGAGGGTGAGGTCGAGGATTTCTCGAAGAGAGCGCTTCTCGGCATCTTCGAGTTGCACTCGGATAGCGAACTCGTCTCCGGCTTCTCGGAAATAGCCGGCGGTCGAGCCGGATAGAGCGGTCTGGAGCACGTCGGCCACCTGCCGGACGGAGACGTGCATCGCCTCGGCCTTGGACCGGTCGACCGTGATGATTCGTTCCGGGGAGCCGATCTCTCGACTCAATACGGTGTCGGTGACGCCCGGCACATCTTCGACGATCCGCCTGACGCTCTGAGCGACGCGGTCGGCCGTCTCAAGGTCAAACCCGCGAACCTCCACTTCGACGCGCTCGCTCCCGCCTGAGACTCGCCTCAGAATGAACAGGCCCTGTCCGGCCCGTGTTCGGATCGTGGCGCCGGGAACGCTGGACAAGGCAGGGCGCAGGTCTGCGGCGATGTCCTCGCTCGAGCGCTCCCGCTCCGCCTGGGGCACGAGAGCGACCCGCAAAGATCCTTCATGTCCCCCCCCGCCCCGCCAGCTCGATCCTCCCACGCTGCTGACAATGCTCTTGATCTCGGGGACCTTCCGCCGCACGATCTCTTCCACCTGATCGACCGTCAACTCGCTCACGCCGAGACGCGTCCCGACTTCCATCTCGATATCCACGCGGACTTCGCCCTCGTCGCTCTGGGGCATGAGTTCTGTCCCCACCCAGGGGATCAGGAGCAAGCTCGCGCCGAGAATTGCCAGAGAGAGAAAGATCGTCAAGAAACGATGCCGCAGTGCCGAATGGAGGAGCGCGGAGTAGGTTCCTTCGAGAGAAGACAGGAAGCCGTGTTTTGGGGGGGCTGGGGTGTCGGGGTGTCCGGCTTGCGTCTGTCTGCCGATCTTCATGAAACGCGAGGAAAGCATGGGGATGAGGGTGAGGGCTACGCCCAGAGCGCATAGGAGGGCGAAGCTCACGACCATGGCCAGTTGCTTGAACATGATTCCCGCCATGCCCCGAACCAAGACCAGAGGGAGAAAAACCGCCAGCGTCGTCAGCGTGCTCGCCACAATCGGCGCGGTCATTTGGCGCGCTCCCTGCACGGCGGCTTCGCGGGGGGGAACGCCCGATTCGCGAAGGTGGTGGATGTTCTCGAGGACGACGATGGCGCTGTCCAGCAACATGCCCACGCCGAGGGCCAGCCCGCCCAGGGTCATGAGGTTGAGGGTGAAGCCGTTGAAGTAGATCAGGGCGAAAGTGCCGACAATCGAGACTGGAATGGCAACGCCGATGATGGCCGTGCTGCGCAAACTGCGTAGGAAAAGAAAGAGAATCCCGAGGGCGAACAGGCCGCCATAGAGCGCGGCGGAGCCCGTGTTGGTGATCGAACGACGGATGTAGTCGGAAGTGTCGATGATCGGGGTGAGACGGATCTGAGGGATGTCCTCATTCACCTTGGCCACTTCGGCCAGCACAAGTTCGGCCACTTCGACCGTGTTCGTCCCGGATTGCTTGTTTACCGAGAGACGGACTCCGGGCTCTCCGTTCACCTTCACGATGCGCGTAATCTTCTGCCAACTGTCCGTCACTTCCGCCACGTTTCCCAGAAGGACCGGAGTGCCGTTTGGAACCGCAATGGTCGTCTGACGCAACTGGTCGAGGTCGGTGTATTCGCCGAGTGTGCGGAGCGTGATGTCGTACTGGCCCGCCTCGATGGAACCGGCGGGGAGGGTGATGTTGGCGGCGCGGATTCGGGCCAGGAGCTGGTCGAGGGGAATCCCTAACGCGCGCAGTTTGTCCGCGTCCAGGTTGACGTGAATCTCGCGCTCCAGTCCGCCCCATACGTCCAGCGCGGCAACGCCTGGCACGCGCTCCAGGCGGTACTTCACCTCCTCGTCGATCAGGCGTCTCATCTGGACCGGGTCCAGCCGGCTCGATGCGCCCAGAATCACGATGGGGAAACTCGCCAGGTCGAACTTGCGCAGGGAGGGGCGGTCCGCGTCATCTGGAAGGCGGGGAATCACCCGGTCGAGGCGGTCTCGCACGTCATTTGACGCGGCGTCCAGGTCCACCCCCCAACTGAAGGTCACGCGGACGTTGCTGCTGCCTTCGGACGATGTGGACGAGACTTCCTCCACGCCGGGGACCGCGCTCATGGCCTCTTCGATAGGGCGGGTGACCAGTTCTTCAATCTCTTCGGGGCTGGCGTTTTCATATCTGGTGGACACGCTCAGGGTGGGATAGCTGATATCCGGCATGAGGTCCACGGGCAGACGCGTGAGCGAGATCCCTCCCATGAGGATGACGATGAGACAGGCCATGACCGTAAAGACGGGTCGATTCACGGAAAAGCGTGACAGGTTCATGGCTGGGGCCCTTCCTGCTCACGGCTGGCCGGCAGGTTGATCGCGGCGCCATCCTCGAGGAGATGTTGCCCGAGCGTGACCACCATGCCCTCGAGTGGCGGCTCTAGTATTTCCGCGTCGGACGGATCCACAATCCCCACCTTGACCGGAACGAACCGTGCCTTCTTTCCCTCCATGTCCGCCAGAAAAACGCCTTGGCCTCCTTCGCGC
>JABMPG010000388.1 GCA_013203855.1 bacterium | reverse complement strand
TAGCCGATCTGATACCTTTATTCCTTACCGCCGCCTAACGAGGGGATCGATCCCGAGAACCTCAGCATCGTCGATCTCGTGCCGGACCCGGACAACTTCGACGTGATCTACGCCCCGGTCGCCACGCGGTTGGCCGGCAAACCGGTGCCGGGCGGGCTCTACGTGAGCCGCGACTCGGCCCGCTCCTGGTCGAAGATCGACAGCCTCCCGTTGTTCACGGTCAGCGAGATCGCCCTGGGGCCGGATGGCGCGATCTACGCCTCGGGTGGTTACGGAACGACCTCGTCGGGCTACAAGATCGACGACGGAGGCGGTGTCTATCGCAGCCGGGATGGCGGCCAGACCTGGGAGCAGATCGTGAAGGCGATATGCGCTTCGAACGTCGCCGTCAGTCCGCACAATCCGGACCTGATCTACTGCGCCATCGACATGGGGTGGCCCACGTCGGAACCGAACACCTGGAGCAGTGGCGTCTGGCGGTCGGCTGACGGAGGGAAGACATGGCGGCGAATCAACAAGGGACTCGCGAGTGTCTTCCGTTTCACCCGTATCCGTTTCAACCCGCACGTCAAGGGTGAGGTCTGGATCGGCACCTGGGGCACGGGATACTACCGGACGATTGATCCGGCAGGATAAGAGATCGCAGGTGTTTCAACGCCGGAGCCATTCTCTCCTCGGCCATCCATGGGATTCCCTTGACCGGTGAGGCAATCGTTCATAGCATGAATGCAGGCGTTTCGTGCCTACCGGCGCGTGACGAAGACGAAGTGATGGATAGTGCGAACGGCGGTGTGAAAGTGTACCAGGTGGCGGAGAGAAAGTGTACCACCAGGATGTAAGGGTAGCCCTCCCCTGAATCCTTCACGGTAGAACCGATTCGGCTCGTGGCTGGGTTGGCAGGCGGCTTGTGGCGGGGATTTCAGGCCGGATTTTGATGATTCGGGGCGGCGGAAGAGCGTTCGGCCCGGTTGTCCGGTGGTGGAGGGCGCGGTGGGCACTGTGTTGCCCATGCACCTGTTGACTGGGGAACCAGTTCGGCATAGCATCCAAATGGAACATGATCCAGGATATCTTGAGTGGAAGAGCCCACGACATCTGTCCGCTCGGGAGAAACGAAAACTGAGGCGTGTCATCTCAGCGTTGTTCCTGATCTCGCTGGCGGCCATGGTGGCGAACGCCGTGGCATCGGAGGGGGGAGACGTTATGTCGAAACACGACAATCCGCAGGCCGGAAAGATCGAGGGTTCACGCCCCATCCTCTTTGAGACTGAGTATCTGACCTACGCTCTCAAGCCGGATGGCAGCCACGGGAGCTTTGTCGATCGGCGGGATGGTGTCGACTACCTGAAAGACTCCCCGGATTATTTTCTCTGCCGCGCGGAGCACGGCGGCCAGATCCACAACCCGGCCAGGGCCGCCTTCAGGGACGGGCGTCTCACCGTGGTTTTCATGGACCCGGACCTGACAATCGACTTCCGTGTCGATACTCATCCAAGTTTCCTGGCTTTTGAAATCATCTCCATGGCCGGAAGCGAACCGACCAGGCTGATCCTCGGCAACATCACTGTCGGCCCCGTGGAGAGCACGGGGTACCAGGTGGGCGTGACCCGGGGAGAGCGCTACACGGTGTTTCTGAGAGCCCTGAGTCTGAACACGGTTCTCGGTCGGGCCGAATCGCATTCGGGTCGAGTCGCCACGCTACGGTGCGAGGCGGGAGGGGATTCCGGCTTTGTCGGAGCGAGGTTCGCCCTGGCGGGATGCCCACGGGAAAAGACCCGCGACGTTCTGAAGGAGGTCTTGACCGAAGGCAATACTCACTACACCTTGAGTGGCGGCCCTTGGGCGGAAGGTTCGGACATCGCCCGGGCTTCCTACATCTTCTGCACCCCGTCCGTGAATGATGCGGACAAATGGGTCGACCTGGCGCGCCTTTCGGGGGTTTCCCAGCTCCTGCTCGTTGGAGTCGCGCGATATGGAGACCATTCTCCGCGGTCCGACCTGTATCCCGGGGGCATGGACGATCTGAAAAAGGTGGTAGAGATCTTTCACGCGGCGGGTCTCGCCGTGGGGTACCACAACCTTTCCGCCTGCATATCCAAGAGCAGTTCCTTCGTCACGCCCGTTCCCGACCCCGGTCTCTTCAAGGATGCTCACTATCGCCTCGCCGAACCGGTTGACGAGAAGACCACCACCATACCGACCACAGAGATCCCGTCGGGCGACACGTTCGGTGGTTACACCTCCAAGGGCAACGACATTCAGATCGGCGACGAGATCATCACCTACACCGGCCTCTCCACGACGCCGCCGTACGCCTTCATCGGATGCAAACGCGGCGCCCATGGGACCCGCCCGGGCTCCCACGACGGGGGTACGACGGTCAGTCATCTCGGAGAACGCTTCGGTCACTATCTTCCCGATCCGAAGTCGGAACTCTGGGAGAAGACGATCCGGTTTTTTGCCGATCTGTACAATGAATGCGGCTTTGACATGCTCTATTTTGACGGACTCGAGGCCTTGAACGCCCTAGGCGGCAATCGCCTGGAGGACGACCGCATCGTTTGCGACTACGCCTGGCAGGTCGTCGAACGATTGCCCCGGTCCACCGCGACTGAGGGCTCGACCTACGTCCACGCCTTGTGGCCCATGCGCACGCGGCTCGGGGCGTGGGACTATCCTCACTATGGAATCAAGCGCTGGATTGATTACCACTGCGAGAAGAACCGTGACCAACGCGCCCGGGAACTCCTCCCCACTCAGCTCGGATGGTGGAATCTCCTCACCGCCACGCCCGACTATGAAGCAGCCACGCCCGACCAAGTCGAGTACATGTGCTGCAAAGCGCTGGGCAACGACATGGCCTTTTCCATCCAGGGCGTCCAGGTCGCCGATCGCCCGGCCGGAGAAGAGTTGGCCGAAATCGGAGGCGACATTGTCACCGAAGAAGGATACGCCGTGACCTCCGGCGAACGTCAGGAGATGCTGGCCCTGATTGGGCGATACGAGAGATTGCGGCTCGCTGGTGTCGTCCCGGAGAGCGTCAAGACACGCCTCCGCGAGCCAGGGCGTGAGTTCAGGTTGAGCCAGAGAAGCAAGGACGAGTGCCTCCTCACGCCAACGGTGTTCCTCTCCCACAGGATTGAATCCTTCACGACCGAAGGGCAGACCGAACACAACACCACCTGGACCATTGACAACCCCTATGGCCAACAGCCCCTGCAACTGCAAATCAAGGCCCTCGTGACCGGTGAGCCTTTTGATTCCCCCCGCGGAATCTCTCTGACGGAATTCAAAGGGGGAGAGTTCCAGAAGGAGGCGGCTCCCGGAGTCCAGTGCGATCTCGACCTCAGCCGGACAGATATGGACGGACGCGAAGTCCTTGGAACGTTCAAGGCCCGGAACGACGGGTCGGTCGCGAGAGGTGCCTGGGCTCGCGTGACGAAGTCATTCGAACCCCCGCTGGACATGTCTTCCCACCGGGTAATCGGCCTCTGGATCCATGGCGATGGCAAGGGAGAACTGCTTAACGTCCAACTCTCGAACCCTCAGCAGGAGACCTTCGAATCCTACGAGGAACAGTACATTCGAATCGACTTCAAGGGCTGGCGGTACTATCAACTGCCGTTGATCGAACGCTCAGCCGACGAGTTCCTGGACTATCAGTGGCCCTATGGCGCGGGACGATGGTACATCCTCACCGGACGGT
>JABMPG010000387.1 GCA_013203855.1 bacterium | reverse complement strand
CCCTCCGTCCGGGTCGTCGCCACGAGTCCCTGCCCTATCCCAACCCATATCCGCCAACCCCGCGACTCGGCCAATGCCACCGACAGAATCAGCGCCACGTACCACATGGCCTCCATGCCCTTGACCTGCAGGATGCTGGTGAAATGGGTGAACAAAAGAATGGGAAGAACCAGCGCCCCCCCCCGCAGAATCGGGGCGGATCGTCCCAGACAAAAGAGCAAAACCGCGATGGCCACAAGCCCGACCGACCCCAGCGCGGTCTCGACGTTCGTCACCTCCGCGCCCGAGATCCACGCCCCCGCCGCTTGCGCCAGCATATACAGCGGCGTTGTCATCGCCTGCACCCGCTCGCCCGGATTGAAATACGGCCCCTCGCCCTGGGACAGATTCCGCGCGATGCGAAACGTGATAAAAGCATCGTCGCTGAACTGCGGATGCCGGATCGTCTCTCCCAGAGCCATCCCGCCAAGAACGAGAAGGAGGATAAGCCCCAGCGCTTTCAAAAGCCCGGGCCCCTGCACTCGAATCTTCATTTCTCATTCCTCGGTCTTCGCCTTCAGCGTCTTCACATATTCTTTCGTCACCCGGCCATCCTTGTAGACGTACTGCAAAATCACCAAGTCCTTGATCGGATCCCCCGACGGCCGCATCGTGGTCACGCCGCCCGCGCCCTCGTAGTTTTTCAAGTTCGCCAGCGCGTCGCGCACGGCCACGCGCTGCTCCTCGACCGTGCCCGATTGCGGGTTGGCCACGCGGATCGCCTCGATGACCATCCCCATCGAGTCGAAGCCCTGGGCCTGAAACGAGCCCGGATTCTCGATGCCCCGCTCCTCGGCCATCTTCAGGAACTCGTCCAGCCCGGGCGAAGCCATCTGCGTCGAGAACATCGCCGAAAAGAAAGAGCCGTTCAGGTTCTTGCCCGCGTTCGTCACCACGTCCTGATTGTCCCACCCGTCCGAGCCCAGCAGCGTCACTTCCATGCCCAGGTTGCGCGCCTGGTTGATGATAAGCGGCAGTTCGGGCGGATATCCCGGCACGAAGAGCGCCTGGGCCTCGCTGTTGCGGATACGCCGCAGCTGGGCCGTGAAATCGGTGTCCTGGGTCATGTAGGAAAGGGTCGGAAGAGCCCGTCCGCCGAGTTGTTCGAAAGTCTCGACGAAGCTGCGGCACAGGCCGACGCTGTAGTCGCTGGACGTGTCCTGGAAGGCGACCACGACGGGCAGCCCGCGATCTTCGTAAGCGAACCGCGCCATGGCCGTCCCTTGAAAGGAGTCGTTGAAACAGCCGCGGAAAACGAAATCGCCGTCCTTGGTGATGGTATCGTTCGTGCCCAGGGGCGTGATCAGGACCACTCCCTTCTTCTGGGCATCCCGCGTGACGGCCAGACTATTCGTGCTCGTGATGGGCCCCACCACCGCGAGGACCTTGTTCAGCCCCACCAGCTTGCGCAACGCCTCCGCCGACTTGACCGTATTCCCCTCGTTGTTCTCAAGGATCATCTCGATCGCCCGGCCGTTTATCCCCCCCGCCTGGTTGATCTGATCCACTTTCATCTGCACCCCCGCCAGCGTGCTCTGACCATAGGGCGCCAGAGCCCCCGAAATCGGCAGGATCACCCCGATCTTCAACGTATCCGCCCGCGCCCTCGCCTGCTCTCCGCTCCCCTCCTCGGGGGATTCCGAACAGGAAACGACCAGCAAAAACGCCAGCAGAATGGGTGAGGAACGACGAAGAAAACTTGAGAAAAGTGCGGCCATGGGTGAAGTCCTTTCCATCGATGGAATGCCCCGCCCGGGCCTATTCCAGGCCGTACTCCTTTTTCAGACGGTACAGGGCCTCGTTGATTTCGGCGCGTTGCCAATTCAGCTCCCGAAGCCGGTTCTCCGTCAACAGAAGCGAATTCGTCTGATCGTAGGCCGTACGCGCCATCTCATATTTGCTGTCGGAAATGTACATCTTGTCCTGCCGATAAAGAGCGCAGCCCACAAAAAGAGCCGCCGCCAGAAGAAGGGCAAAGACGCGAAATATCAGTCTGGTGTTTTGAGTCCGGAGTCTATTGTTTGTGTTCACAGTTTAACCTGCCCGGCTACTGACTTCTGGCTAATTCTTCTCAACCCTCACCACCACCAGCGTCACATTATCATCCCCGCCAGCCGCGTTCGCCCGATCGATCAGCAGACGGCAAACGGCCCGCGGGTCTTCCCCGTTCTCCGCCAGCACCCGGCGGATCTCCTCATCCTCGATCATCGAATTCAGACCGTCCGAACAGATCAGAAACACATCGCCACTTTCGATCGGCTCGACGAAGCTGTCCACCTCCAGATCCATCTTGTGCCCCAGCGCCCGCGTGATCACATTGCGCAGACGATGGGTCCGCGCCTCTTCCGCCGTGATGATGTTACGGCGGAGCTGCTCGTTGACCCACGAGTGATCAGTCGTGAGAATCCGCAGATCATCCCCACGCAACCGATAGACACGAGAATCGCCAACATGCACCAGACAAGCCTGGTCGCCCCGGATCAGCATCCCGCTCAGGGTTGTGCCCATACCCTCATACACCGGATTATCCGCGCTGAGGGAGCTGATGGTCTGGTTGGCGAGATGAACACTAGTGACCAGGATTTCCTGGTAGTGGTCCATGCGGGTCGAGGAAGGAAAAGGCGCGCCGTCTTCTTCCTCCAGGGCATCGCGAACGAAATCGGAGATGACATTGACCGCAGTCTCGCTAGCCACCTCGCCGGCCGCATGCCCCCCCATGCCATCCGCCACCAGATATAGGCCAATATCATTCAGACAGGTAAAGTGGTCCTGATTGTTGGACCGTTTCCGGCCCACATCCGTAAGTCCGGCTGAGACGATTTCCATGCAGACTCCATTGTCCGACCCACTAAGCAAGACGAGTTCGGGCGGCCGGGGTTGCCCAAGTAATAGCAGCATGACCCACCCGGCAAGGCTCTATCAAGCGTCAAGTATAGGGAGGCCCCATCCCGCCCTCAACAAAATTGTGCTTCCCGGTCGTACCACAATGATAATGCCCCCTGCTAAGACAGAGCCTGCTTCCTCTGAGAGAGATGGCTGTGCACCAGGAGGGATTGACGATGAGCCCGAGAGAGCGGCGGAGATTGGCGGTGGCCCCCAGGTGCCTGGCCGACAGCGTGGGGGATCTGCCACGGAGAACGGAAACCGATCTCCAGCCACCGGGGCTGACACACACAACACGCGTAACTATCCCCACTCCCGGCCACCCAACGCGGAGAGGGGGAAGGGGGAGTCGTTCTTCTGGTTCCCCCTTGCGTTCTGATACCTTTCAGGTTATGAAAGAACTCAGGCAAACTAAGGAAGCGGGAGGATGGCATGCCGGTCCATTGGAAATCAGTCGCGAGAGCCGCCATCGACGGATTTACGGAGGAACTCAAGTCCAAGGTGCCCGGAGCGCTGCTTCTCCTCACGTTCCTGGAGAGACTGCGTGACGAGCAGTCCCAAAGGTCTGTTGAGCAACGGCGCCAAGTGGGACAGGCATTGCTCCGCGCGGATGTGCGCGATCTGAAAGCCGAGATTGAGACTCGTTTGCAGGAACTGGAGGTCCCCGTCGACGGCATCAACGTCTCGGAATTGGCGCTGACGCTGCATAAGTTCTATCAAAAACTTGCCGACCAGGACTATCGGATCGCCGATCTGGAGAGCAAGGTGGATGGGCTCGGCCTCCGAGTGGAAGACCTGGAGCGGATGGCCGAAGAGATTCGGAAGGAGGCGCGAGAGATGGCAGGGGACCAGATCGAAATGACCCAGAATAGCCCGACGCAGTCTCCCCAGTTTGGACAAGCGGGGAACGTATACATTACCTATCCCCCGCCGCCACCGGACCCTCAGTAGCCCCCGGCGAATCGGATGCTCGCCAATCGACCGGGGGCGCGAAAACGGCGGATGAAGTCACGACCGCCTGGCCCGAGTCATACATCGTGCGCGGCGCGATGAAGAACCTCTGCTCGCACTTCGCCGGACGCCGTGACGAGATTGCCCAACTGCAGGCTGCTCTGGAAGCGCACGAATGGCTGATCGTCATTCTCGGAGTGGCCGGACAGGGCAAGAGTTCCCTCCTCACCAAGTGGTACCAAGAGAATCAGTCCACGCTCGATTCCCGCATCGGTCTTTTCTGGTGTTCGCCCTATCAAGGCGGCTCCGATCATGCCTTCTCCTTCGATGAGTTCCTCGACAATCTCATCACCTACCTGACGGGCAAACCGTTCGACCGCCGGGATAGACCCCGGACAATGGATCGGGTGATCTACGTCCATGATCTCCTCCTGAAGAAACCCACGCGCATCGTTCTGGACGGCGCTGAACGCTGGCTCTGCCGCTGGCATGCTGCGCCCGATGACGACACGAAAAACCTGGATCCAGAAGACACGAAGGGAGCAGGTGAGGGTGTGGATGCCTTATTCCAGGATCTCTATGCCTGGGCCGATGGTTCCAGCCTGATTTTGACCACCCGCGCTATTCCCCGCGTTCTCCGGCGCACGCACAAGGTGGAGATTGGTTCGCGATCAACTGGTCACGTCGAATTGCTGGGGCTGGAACCGGAGAAGGCTCTGGAGGTCCTGCAAGGCCATGAGATCCGTGGTGAGGCCGCGCAACTCATCGAAGCGGCGCGCGCGTATGGTTTCCATGCTATGTCCATCGATATCCTTGGGTCGGTTCTGGCGGAACAATACGACCACGACATTTCCCGTTGGGAAGAGGCCGATCCATCCCGTGGCGAAGTGGGCGAACTGATCGGAAAGGCCCTCGACCGACATCCCGAGGATGCCGCCCTGCTGGAGTGGGTCGCGTGCTCATTCGGTGGCCTCCCCCGGGAATTCGCCATCCAGAAATTCAACAAGACACAGGCCGAACTGCACGAGTGGTTGGTGCGCCTCAATCGTTGGCATCTCGTCGAGTACGGGGGCGGTCCCGGCGACATCACCCAGCACTCCGTGATTCGCCGCTGCATCCTGGAGCGCCTGGGTGGGAAAAACGCCTCGGACGTTCGAAACCGCCGCGTCGAACTGGCCAACTGGTGGTTTCGTCAACCCTTGAAAGGCCGCGACCACCGGACGGGAGAGCCCAACGACCGTCCCCAGACGCGCGAAGAATTCCGCCCCTGGCTGCGGGCCATCGACCATGCCCTGGAGGGTGGGGACGCGGATCTGGCCGACGATGTTTTCCGCGCGAAACCCGGCGGGGGGGCAGATTGCGAAACTCTGAACCGGGCCTTGGACAATTTCGGCTGTTTAGAGGAAAGCCTGCGCGTTTCAGCTATCCTCATTGACCTGTTCGAGAAGAAGGTCGGGGGGGATACCGCTGAGGGAATCAGTCTGTCGAGACTCCATAACAACCGGGGCAATGCTCTGCGAGATCTCGGCCGCCTAGAGGAAGCGTTTTCCGATTTCGACAGGGCCAGTCGGATCTACGAGGATCTGGTTGAAAAAGAAGGCCGCCGGGAACTGCGGAACGATCTGGCCATCACCTTCAACAACCGGGGCACCGCTCTGCAAGGT
>JABMPG010000386.1 GCA_013203855.1 bacterium | reverse complement strand
GGATACGTGCCGAAGCCGGATGCCTTTGAGCCTTCGGGGGGCGGGTATGAGACGGTACTGACGAGTTACTCGAACCTGGATATCCAGGCGGGGCCGAAGATTGTGGAGGCTTCGCTGGATTTGGCGCGGAAGTTCAAGCCGGGGCGCGTTCTGCGGAGGGCGAGGACCAAGTTGGAGGGGCCGGTGAGGGCCTGGAACTATGGAGTGCTGGGCCCGGACCTGGAGTAGGCTCAGGCTTCCTGGTGTTGCGCCGCAGTGCATGCGTCTTCCCTCAAGCGAACGCGCACGGTGCAGCGAGTTCGACTATCGAACCGACAAATCGCTTCAGATACTTTACCATGCCAGTCGTGGGTTGAATCGCAATTTCGCGGTTCAACCCACGGCGCGGCTATGGAACCGATATGCCGCAAACTTCATTCCCTTATCGCGTGTTTTTTGACACAATAGAACACGGTGGAGACTTGAGAGGGAGGCGGCACGATGGCTGAGAAGATAAATCGATTTCACTTTCTGAAACGAACGGGTCAGGGGCTGTTGGCTGCCTGGCTCGGATCCAAGGCCCGAGGTGAGGCGCCCGCCTTTGAGAGGAACGCGCGAGAAGACGGATCTCCCGAATTCCCCTCCCGCTTTGTGCATGTCCGAGATCTCGAGCCCGGAATGGACGTGGTCCGGGATATTGCGGTGGATAGGGCGAACCGGCTGTGTGTGGTCGGCTCGGGCGGGCTTCGGGTGTTAGGGCCGGACGGGAGCCTGGTCTGGAGGGACGAGGATCTGAAGCGGCCGCGTTGCGTGACGGTTTTCGAGGACGGGCGGGTTGTTGTGGGGCTTCTGGATCGGATCGTCCTTTTCGACAGGGCCGGGAAGCGCGCCGGGGAATGGGGCGTTCATGGCACGGGTCCGGGAGAATTCCGGTACATCACAGGGGTGGCGCAGACGGGGGATTTTCTCTACGTGGCGGATGCGGGCAACCGCCGGGTATCCCGTTTTTCGATCGGCGGCGATTACGTCGATAGCATTGAGGATTTCCAGATCCCGAGCGCGTATTTTGATTGCGAGGTGGACGGCGAAGGCTATCTCTATGTCGGGCATACAGCCCGACACCAGGTGGAAAAGTACGATGCGAACGCCAAGCAGGTTGCCGTGTGGGGGCGCTACGGAACGACTCCAGACGCGTTCTGCGGCTGCTGCAATCCGACAAATCTGACCTGCTGGAAAGACGGGCGAGTCGCGACAGCGGAAAAGGGCCTGCCGCGAGTGAAAGCGCTGGATCGAACGGGAAAGGTGCTGGCGTATCTTTCCCCGGACGATCTGCATCTCTCGCGGCGAGTGACACAACTCGATCAGGCCACATCGAAGCAGGCGGGAAAGTTACCGTGTCACGATGACTGGCCGGGGATGCCGTTGGCGATCGACAGAGAAGAACGTCTGGTCGTGTCGGTTCCGGGGCGAGGCCTCCGGGTTTTCGAATTGCAGCCCAGCCCAGTATCCCATGGGGTGCCGGGCTCCTGAACGCTGTCGGTCAGGGACGCATCAGCCCACAAATCCTTTGACAAGAAAACCAAGCGTATCTAACTTGACGTAGCTGTCATATCCTGCAAGGGAGCAACGTGATGCCCGCTCAGAATCTCCCCGCTTATCTCTCCGCCCATGCCGACCTTTATGCGAAAGACCCCCACGCCGCCGCGCTTCAATGGTTCCGGGAGGCCCGGTACGGGATGTTCATCCACTACGGTCTGTACAGCCTTCTGGGGCGGCACGAGTGGGTGATGTACCACGAGAAGATTCACGTGGCGGAGTACGAGAAACTGGCTAGGGGTTTCAACGCCGAGAAATTCGATCCCGAGGCTATTGCGGATCTCGCCGTGAACGCGGGGATGAAATATATCAACTTCGTTACCCGCCACCACGACAGCTCTTCATTGTGGGACACGAAAGAGAGCGATTTCAACAGCGTGAACTCGGTGGCGAAGCGAGACCTGGTCAGAGAAATGGCCGAGGCG
>JABMPG010000385.1 GCA_013203855.1 bacterium | reverse complement strand
CGTCATGGCGGTGTCGATGGGCTTTCTGTACCTGCTTGTGATGAGAACCCGGATGGGCAAGGCGATGCGCGCGACGAGCCAGGACCTGCACGCGGCGAAGCTGATGGGGATCAACACCGATGCAATCATCGCCAAGACTTTTGCGCTGGGCGGAGCCTTTGCCGGGGTGACGGGCATGCTCATGGGCATGCTGCTGACCGTGGATCCGATGATGGGCTTCCGGCCGGGGCTGAAGGCTTTCGTCGCGGCGGTGGTGGGGGGCATCGGCAGCATTCCAGGCGCGGTAGTGGGCGGGCTGACGATCGGCCTCTCGGAGAATCTTGCCGTGTTTGCGAACCTGGACACGGCCTATCGTGACGCGGTGGCTTTCGGCCTGCTGGTGATCATTCTGCTTTTCCGGCCCGGGGGCATTCTGGGTGTGCATCGCAGGGAGAAGGTGTGAGGAATGGTCGATATCGACATCATCTTCTCGCATCTTCTCACGGCGGGAATCTTTGTGATTTTGTCGATCAGCCTGAATCTGATCAACGGCTTCACGGGCATGCTGAACCTGGGGCATGTCGCCTTTTTTGGCACCGGGGCCTATGCGGCGGCGGTTTACATGAACGCCTTCGCGCCAGCCCTTTATTCGCCGATGTACTGGGTTCATTTCGCGATCGGAATCGCGCTGGCGGCCTTCATCGCCGGGTTGGCGGGGTTGTTGGTGGGGGTGCCATGCCTGCGTCTGGCGGGAGATTATCTTGCCATTGCCACGCTGGCCTTCGCGGAGATTTTCAAGATCGTGATGGAGAGCGTGCGGCCTGACATTTTCGGCGGAGCGAAGGGCCTGCGGCTCGAGGTGGACAAACTGGATTCGCACTGGGCCTTCGCGATCTGTGTGGGAATGATCGTCGTGGTGACGATCTTTTCCCGGAATCTGAAGCGTTCGGCCACGGGGCGGGCTTTCTTCGCCATTCGCGAGAACGAAATTGCGGCGCAGGTGATGGGGATGAACGTGGCCTTTCTCAAGGTCCAATCTTTTGTTCTCGGGTCGGCGATGGCAGGGATGGCCGGCGCGCTCTTCGCCTGGTCGAACTATCTCATCGCCCCAAGCAACTTCGATCTGATGCTGACGATCATGATTCTGCTGATGATCGTCTTGGGCGGGCAGGGCAGTGTCACGGGTTCCATCGTGGGGGCGCTGATCCTGGCGCTGGTGGACCCGATGGTGCGCTACGTGCCGGAAGCGGTGGGGGGAGTCACCGACTGGCGGCCGGTGGTGACGGTTCTCAACGGGATCAAGGCCAATCCGGAACTCATCTATGCGTTTCTCCTGATCCTTCTCATCCGCCTGCGGCCGCAGGGTATTTTCGGAATGCACGAATGGACGTGGTACTGGAGCCGCCGTCGTCGACAGATCTGTCGAGGAAGAAGATAAGAGGGACGGTAAAACTCGTAGGGAAGTGCGCCCAGTTTGTGGAGAAGGTGGCAATCAGACGTGGCCAGACGCGAGAGGGTTCGGCCACGACGGAAATCGTGTCGGAGTGCATATCGCGAACGGCTACGCCTCGGCAAAGAGGTTGATTTCGGAACTGATGGAGCAAGAGCCCTTGCGCCGCTCCCATGAAAAAGGCGTGTGTTTTGCTGCCATTTTCACTTGTAAGAGGTCAATCATTCCTGGCATAGCGCATCATTTTGAAACTGGAGCGCTCAGATTCACTCGTAGATGACCTCTGACTTGTCGCCGACATAGAGCCGGATGGCCCGGGCCTCGACCTGGGCGTCGTTACCGATGATCGAGTCGGCCAGCAGAACGCCCCGAAGGCGGGCGTCCTGGTTGATGATCGAATTCGTCACGATCGAGCTGTCGACCACGCAATCCTTGCCGATGGTTACATAGGGGCCGATGATCGAATCGGAGACGCGGGCGCCCTCGGCGATATAGACGGGAGGCCGAACGCGCACGGTCTCGTAGCGTGCCTCGAGCTCGGCTTTGTTGTTGGGAAAGCGCATTTCCAGCAGGGTCCGGTTGGTGGCCAGAAGCGTCTCCGGCTTGCCGCAGTCGTACCAGCCCTTGACCGGGAAAGCCTTCATCTTTGAGCCCTTGTCGAGCATCAGTTGCAGGGCATCGGTTAACTGGTATTCGTCCTTGGTCTTGATGCGGTTCTCGATGTTTTCTTCGAGGCAGCGATAGAGCAAGGGCAGGTTTTTCAGGAAGTAGATGCCCACGATGGCGAGATTGGACCTAGGCTTGTCCGGTTTTTCGACCATGTTCGACACGTAGTCGCCGTCGAGTTCGACGATCCCGAACCGCTGGGGATTGTCTACCTCGCACACGCCGATCATATTGTCCGGGGCGTCTTTCAGAACGCTCAGGTTGGCTTGGAGAATCGTATCGCCGAGAATGATCACCACCGGCTCGGTCTCGTCGGCATGGACCGCCCGGGTGAGGTAAATCGCGTGACCCAGCCCCTTGGCCTCTTCCTGTTCGACGAAGTGGGCCTGGATCTGGGGATAGTTCTCGGTGACGTACTCCTCGATCATCTCCCCGAGATATCCCACGACGAAAGTGACCTCGTGAATGCCTTCCTGAATCACGCTGTCCAGAATGTGGCCCAGAATCGCCTTGTCCGCCACCTGCAGGAGAACCTTAGGCACCGTATGCGTGAAAGGCTGCAAGCGGGAACCAACACCAGCGGTGGGAATGATGGCTTTCATCTCAAAACCTTTTCAAGTTCGCACTACAGTTTGCAGTCAGGACGCTGCAATTCCGAGTTTGCGGTCCCCGATAGGACTCTAAAACTCCGAACAGTCCCTAAAGCGCGTACTTTTCGCCGTCCACTCCGACATAGTACGGGAATTGCGCCGTCAGCTCGGCGACTTCGCCCCGGACGCGGGCATTCACCTTCTCGTCGTCCACGTGCTTGAGAATCTCGGCGATCCAGCCCGCGATCTGTTTCATTTCGTCCGGCCCCATGCCGCGGGTAGTCAGGGCGGGGGTTCCGAGGCGGATGCCGCTGCCGACCGCCGGTTTGTTCTTGTCGAAGGGAATATTGTTCTTGTTGGCCGTGATCCCGGCTCGCTCGAGAGCGGCGGAGGCGTCGCGGCCCGTTGTGCCGACAGCCGTCACGTCTACCAGCATCAGGTGCGTGTCGGTGCCGCCTGATACCAGGCGCAGTCCCTGACTGGCCAGTTCATTGGCCAGAACCTTGGCGTTGGCGACGATCTGAGCGGCGTAAGACTTGAAACCGTCTGTCAGAGCCTCGCCGAAGGCGACCGCCTTGGCCGCGAT
>JABMPG010000384.1 GCA_013203855.1 bacterium | reverse complement strand
TCTTCCCGATTCAGATCATCGAGGCCTGCCTCCGTGGGTTCCTCGCTGGGGGACGCGGCCTCTCCCTCCGTTCTCTTCTCCTCCGAAGTATCGTGTTTCTCTTCGCGAATCCGAGCCGCACGCTCCCGCAGTGGCTCCATGGACTGCCCTTGCGATTTCGAGAAGCGCGGGCGCACATACCACCACGCCACGCCGCCCAACAGCAGGACGACCAACAGCGACGCCGCAACCAGAATCAGCAGCGAGATCCCTTCTGGCCCATCGGATGGAACTACCGCGACCTTGACTTCAGGCTCCGGCGCGGGACTCGGGACTGGGGTCGGCGTCGCCACGGGCGCGGCCGGTTCCCGATGCGGCAGCCCCGGCAAGGCAAGGGTGGCCACCTGCGGCGGCCGAACGCGAAATTCAATAGGCCCCACCGTATCCCGGATTCGGCCCGGACCCTCTTTGCCCACTTCTCCCGTCACGGTCAGGCGATAGAGCCCGGTCTGCATTGTTTCCTCGAAGGACACAGCATACAGGTCCCGCGCCACGGGGATCACCTCAAGAGAAAGCCGCGAGCCGTCCGGTCTCAGGACCGTGGCCTCGAAAGACATGACGTCTTCGCCTTCGGGCAGATTGTCCGTCTCGACCCGTACCGTGATCGGAACCGTTTCGCCCGGCGAGACAACCTCCCGTTCCACCTGGGCTTCGAACCAGCGATTCACGACATGGAGAGTCCGCAGAATACGCCGCTCCAGCACGGGCGCACGGGCCAGAATCTCCACGTCGCAGGAACCGGTTTCTTGTGGCGCTTCGAAGACCCCGCCGAACAATCCATCCCCCGCCGAACCGTCCGCATGCTCGCCATCGTCCGCGAGCGGAATCACCGCGCTGGTCGACGCTTTCACTTGGGCCCGGATCACCAGGCGCGAGAGAATCGTCGGCTCCGTCACGGTCTGTCCCTCCGTCACCAGCCGCGCCAGAAGCCAGGTCCGTTCCCCGGGGCGCACATAGGATTCGAAATCATCCAGCACAAGTTCCAGGTCGGTAAGGACAATGACCCGGTCCCCTTCGATGGTCGACGAATCGACGCGCCAGCGTCCCGCCTGGGGAGAGCGGACCGTCACGAGTTGATAGGTGGGGGCGGAAAACCAGCGCACCTCTTCGAGAGTTTCCGACGAACGGCGCGAGACGGCTTTGCCATCCGGATTGATCAACCGGACCTGTTCGCCCTCTTCCTCTCGATGGGCGATCAGAAAGGTCGCCTCCTGAACCGAAGAGTCCAGGAGAACCTGTCCCTCGTCCATCGGCACGCTTTGCGGCCGGGCCAGATCCTCGAACAGACGCAGAAAAAGCCGCTGCAAATCCTCTTCCTTATCGGACTGGGCCGCCAATCCTCCCGTCGTCTCGGCCAGGTATTCCAGCAGCTCGTAATCGGCGCCGCCTGAAAAGGCAATACAGTAGATCCGCACATTGTGCTGGAGGTATTCGCTCATCAGCGGACCGCGGATCGTCGCGATCGAGTCGCGCACCGCCTCCTCTTCCCCGCTGAGGTCCACCGCGCCATCCGTCATCAGCAGGACCGCCAGGGGTGTCTCTGGCCGGTTCCAGTTCATCAGTTCGTCCAAACCGCTGCGCAGGGCGCTCTCAATGTCGGTATAGAGCCCCTCCGACTGGATCCGCGCGGTCCGGGCCAGCAGTTTTTCCATTCCTTCTTGGCCGCCCATATCCTCGGAATCGGCCACGACCCGCACGTCCGTGGCAAAGCCCATCAGCCCCACCCGTTGTCCTGGACCGCAAAGTCTCAGGAACATCCGGGTCGCCTCTTTTCGCATGCCGCAGGGATCGGTTTTCTGCATGCTGCCCGATTCGTCCAGCAGGAGAACCAGATCGAAGTCCCGGGTAAACGCGGGCACCGCCAGACAGACTATCGCCAGGAAAGAGAGGGCAAGAAGCCTCCAATACCGCATGATGAATCTCCCGATTCGGATTGGGTAACCGACAAGACAAGCCAATTCAACCACCGGTAATCTATCCGAAAGCGAGCCTCTGGCCAAGGTTTTTCCGGGAATCTGGAGGCAGAGGGTTTCCAAGGTCGGGCTGCTTATCAAGATTGCGGATGCCACACCGAAATCTTCTGGGACAGTCGCTCTCATCGGTCCCCCCCGAAAAGGTCACGATTCAATGGTGCTGAGAGCGTCAGAGTTCAGAGATCTGGGCAAGCGAAGGATCGCCCAAGTAGTTTGAGGCGATCTCGAAAGTCCATACTGCGGGACAGCCCTGGACCCGACAGACGTCAGCGGATCTTGCTTGACGGTCACCAAGGGTAGATTCCGGATCGGCTTTCAGGTATAATACAAGGGTGATCCAGAAATTGAGAAGCCGGAACCCAAGTTCCGGAAGGGAGTATTTGGTTATGCACGGAATCGACAAGCACATTGAATCGGGGGAGGCAATTCTGCTTCTGCCTCTTGTGGCCTTGGGACTGGCTCTCGTTGCCTTGAGCGGCTGCGAGCCTGCGGGCGGGGGCTCGTCCCTGACCACCCACACACTTCAACGGGGAGAATCCACCATGAGCAAACCGGGATACACACAGGCTGCCATATTTGCCGCCGGCTGTTTCTGGGGGGTCGAGGCGGCCTTCCGAGAAGTTAAAGGCGTCGTTGGCACCACGGTCGGCTACACGGGCGGGCACGCCGAAAACCCGACCTACAGGGAGGTATGCACGGACACGACCGGTCACGCCGAAGCTGTTCGTGTGGAGTACGATCCGGAGAAGGTGAGTTACAGCGCGCTGCTCGACGTGTTCTGGGCCAACCACGACCCGACCCAGATGAACCGTCAGGGCCCGGATGTGGGTAGTCAGTACCGATCGGTGGTTTTCTACAGTTTGCCCGAGGAGGAAAAGGCGGCTGAGGCCTCGATGAAGAAATTGGCGGAAGAAAAGCATTTCATCCGTCCTATCGCCACCACCATCGAACCGGCCCAGACCTTTTACGAAGCGGAGGAATATCACCAGCAGTACCTCGAAAAACACGGATTGGCCCAGTGCCATTTCTAGCCACGTGTTAGATGTGGCATGGGCGTTGCCACCGGTGGGACTCCCATGCCACTTCTTTGTGCGGGAACAGGCGTGACGTGACGCCAGACCGGGTCACGCTGATTTCCGGGCCCTCTAACCGCCCGTTCAAAGAGGCAATATAGCCTCCCATTCACATCTTTCCGGCGGCGGTGGCACCCCTTCCCCATCCCCAATCTCCCGAGAATCCGGAGACGTTTTCCGCCTTCGAAATTGTCATTCCTTGTCTTACGGATCACTCAGCCCCGGCCTCTCGGCAGGTCTCTTGAGATCTTGTCTCATTACCTTCCATGCTTCAAAAATCCTTGAAAGTGACCTATTGAAGTGCATAATGTGAATCGCGTAACAGCAGAGTCGAGTGCTCAGGTGTTCCTGCTCGGCATCGTTCCATCCCTAAACTGTCCCATTCCCGAATACGAGGTATCTGCATGAGTGACAATCAACAAGCGGCCATTCGTAACATCTGCGGGGACTACGGCAATGACCCGAATCGGATGATGGATATCGTGCGCGAAGTCCAAAGTCAATTCGGTTGTGTCCAAGGCGAAAACCTGGACGTGATTGCCCAGGCGACGAGTACTACCCGTGTCGCCGTCGAAGGCGTCGTCACCTTCTACGCCTTCTTCTCCGAGAAACCGGAGGGCAAGGTCATCATCCGGCTCTGCAACGACATCATCGACCAGATGCAGGGCTTCGATCGCATCGCCACGGCCTTCAAGGACGCTCTGGGTATCGGAATCGGCGAGACCACGCCCGATGGGATGATCAGCCTTGAGGCCACTCCTTGTATCGGCATGTCCGACCAGGCGCCCGCGGCCCTGATTGACGATGTGGTTTTCACCAATCTCACCCGCGACACGGTCTTCGATATTTGCGAGAAGCTTCAGCACTCCGTGCCCGCTTCCCAGATCGACGGGCGCTACGGTGACGGGAATAATTCCGACCCGCTGGTCCGCTCCATGGTGCAGAACAACATCCGCAAGCGCGGACCGGTGCTCTTTGCCGACCTCGAACGCGGCTCCGCCATTCGCAAGGCTGTCGCCATGACCCCTGCTGAGGTGATCCGCGACGTCAAAACCGCCCGTCTCCGCGGCCGTGGCGGCGCCGGATTCCCCACCGGGATGAAATGGGACTTCACCCGAGCGGCGCGCGGTGCGAAGAAATTCGTCCTCTGCAATGCCGATGAGGGAGAGCCCGGCACCTTCAAGGACCGCGTGATCCTTACCGAATGCCCCGACCTTCTTATCGAAGGGATGGTCATCGGCGGCTACGCCATCGGCAGCGACGCCGGCATCATCTATCTCCGGGGCGAATATGCCTACCTCCAAGGC
>JABMPG010000046.1 GCA_013203855.1 bacterium | reverse complement strand
TTTCCCGCGCCCCACGGAGTGGTGTGCGCCCGGCTTCTGCCCCATGTGATGGAGGCCAACGTCCGCGCTCTCGAGAATCGCGCGCCCGATTCGCCCGCTCTGGAACGCTATCGCGAAACCGCCCGGATCCTGACCGGAGACCCCGCTGCGGAGATCTCGGACGGGATCTCGTGGATTCGCGAGATTTGTCTCGCGCTGCGCGTTCCAGCTCTGGGGGAATACGGGATCACCTCCGGCGATTTCCCGGATATCGTGGAAAAAGCCCGGGAGGCAAGCAGTATGAAGGGAAATCCCATCGAGTTGACGCGGAAAGAGCTGGCCGCAATTCTTCAACGGGCGATGTGACTGGGGCTTGTTGAAGATCCGGCAATCCCATAGCGCCAAACTCGGAACTTCACTCCGCCGGGAGAATGATGAGGGTGTTGCGGCCCTGTTCCCGGATTCGCCAGTTCTTCTTGAAGCACAGGCTTTCGATCACGTCGAAGACGGTCATCGGTCCCGCCGACATCTCGACCTTTTCCAGTGCGATGGCCGGATCGACGGCGATCACGGGGCGATCGTCGGTCGTTTCTGTCATGAGCTGGGCCAGTTCTTCGGCCGTGTAGGTCCGGGCGTCGAGGGACACCTTTCGCACGAGGCGGGTAGGGTCGACCTTGGCGGAACCCTGAGGGGGCTCCCAGCCGAGCTCGATCGTTTTGTCGTCGCCCGGGGCCAGGCGCAACTTGCCGCCGTTGGGCCGGAAGGACGGCCCCCAGAAAACCGCGTAAGTTCCGGAGGGGAAGTTGGCGAAATGATAGGACTCGCCCAGGTCGACCTGCGCGGTGATGAGAGACTTCAGCATGAGCCGGCCCACGCGGGGATCGTTGGGCGGATAGAGGGTCTCCATGTCCCACACAAGCAGGCCGGGATCTCGCGCAATGAGAACAAAACGGGGGACCTGGTACTGGCTGTAGGTGTCGCGCTCGATGTGGGCGGTCACGCTGGTATCATTGTCCATGGCGCGTACCGTCAGGGTTCTTTCTTCGCCCAGGTTCACGTGAACTTTTTCGGAGCGTCCATGATAGCGGGCGTAGTTGTGCCCCACCTCGATGGCTTCGGCCAGGTAGCGCCCCGCCGGCAGGCCCTCATAGGAGTAGATTCCTTCCGTCGCGATGGCCGGCCAGACTTCGGTCGCGAGGAAGAAGAAATGCTGCTGGCGGTCGGCCGGGAGCATGGTCTGCCCGTCCAGCCCTTCGAGGCGGATCATGAGGTCTCCTTGCGCCGGTTGCCCGTCCTGGTACACGACGCTCACGTCGATCCGGGCGCCTTTTTTCAACGCGATCTGCAGCTCGGCACGAGGCGAATCCATCGTGGGAAAAACCGTCACCTCCTGGCGAACGTAGCCGGGATGGGTGACAAAAAGGGAGTGCTCGGCAAAGGGTATCCAAGTGAAGGAAAACTGGCCGCCCTCATCCGTCTCCTGATCTCCCACGTAACGCCGAGCCTGCAGGGCCTCCAGATCCGCCGACGGAAACTGTCCGAAGTCGCCCAGACCCACCCGGGCCCCCGGAATTGGTTCGCCCGACTCGGCATCGTGGACGACGCCGACGATGGTGGCCGTGCTGAGCCCCTCGGTATTCTTGGG
This sequence comes from bacterium, assembly GCA_013203855.1. GTDB lineage: Bacteria > Sumerlaeota > Sumerlaeia > UBA8349 > UBA8349 > JABMPG01. The sequence continues at coordinate 13,335 of JABMPG010000046.1, read as the reverse complement.
CGTGGGGTCTGTCAGGTCGATCATCAGCGTCGACTCCGGCACGGCCCCGGCCAACCCGGCCAGTCCCACGAACAACAGCAAGCAAGCGATTCTCCAGAACATGTCGTTTCCTCCCAGATGGTCTTCGGGCGCGCCCCCGATGGCGACGGGGCGCGGACAGACCCATATTACCCCGACCGGCGCGCGCAGTCCAGCAGGTGTTTGTGGAGGCTTCGGCGGTTGACTGGAGAGGCGCGAAACGGGTAGGCTCGTCGGGCTTTGCGCTGGATTCATGGCTTCAGGAGAACCTTCGAAAGATATACGGGAGACCAGACATGCCGGATGCCACCGATCTGAAATCGCGACGGAACCCGCCGAGCAAGATCATCCTCGACACGGATATCGGAAGCGATGTGGATGACGCGCTCGCTTTGGTCTATGTTCTCAACTCGCCGGAGATCGAGCTGTGCGGCGTGACGACCGTGGTGCGTAACACGTACCGCCGGGCCCAATACGCCAGCCGATTGCTCGCGTTGATGGGCCGTGGCTCGGAAATCCCCTGTTGCGCGGGATGTTCGCTGCCCGTGTCGCCCTGGCCGGGACACCATGCCACCCGTGGTTTCCCCGGCGTGGCTGGTCTCCAAGGTTACGCCGAATGGATTCGCGGACAAAGCATAGCGGCCGATGGCGATGACGGCGATCTTCCCGAGCGGCACGACACATTTGTTGCCGACCAGCACGGGGTCGATTTCATCGCGCGGGCAACGGGAGAACCGGACGGTCCCCGGCACCTGGTCTGCATCGGGGCGCTGACCAACGTGGCGATGGCTCTGATCAAGGATCCGGAACTGGCTGATCGGCTCGACGGAATCACGCTCATGGGGGGCGATTTCACGAATCCCCGGAACGAGACAAACATCGCTCTGGACATCGCCGCGGCTCGTCATGTGTTTGACTCCGGCATCGCCCTGCGCGTCCTGCCCTACGAGATCGGCTCGGCCTGCAAAATGAATGAAGCGGAATACGCGGAATGCCAAGCCTGCCACAGCCCTCACATGGAGATCGTCAACGCCTCCATGCGGCAGTGGGTCAGGTTTGTGCATGCACGGCCCGGCGCGCCCGTTCCCGACTATCTGCCCCGGCCCTATGACTCGCTGACAGCCATGACCCTGACCCATCCCAACCTCTTCGAATGGAAGCGCGGGACGATTCACCTGGAGCATCCCGACGACCCGGCAAAAACCCATACCGTGTTCGAGGAGCGGGAGAACGGCGCTCACGATCTCGTCGTGGGGGTGGATCGGGTGAAGGCCATGACAATCCATCAGGAGCGGTTGCTGGCTGTGTAAGACCCGGAGCCTAGATCCCTTCCAAGGCTACTTCGTGCATGGCGATCAGATTTTCCAGCTTGCAGCTGTTGTCGGATTCGGTCGTGGAGCCCATGAAATAGCCGGGCGCGGCGTCGCGGATGGCCTGTCGGCACACTTCACGCACCTCGTCAGGCGTACCGTTGGAGAGCAGTTGGCTCATATCGATACCCCCGGCAAGAAAGATTCCGGGGCCGCATTTCTCGCGGGTTTCCTTGACGCTCATACCCGCCACTGTCTCAATCGGATTCAGTCCGTCGATTCCGGCGTCAAGAAGATCGTCCATGACCTCCATGAGATAGCCGTCTGAGTGGAACAGGCACTTGAACCCGTGCTCGTGCCAGGCGTCGTTGAGGCGGGTGAGGCGCGGGAAGAACTCGTCGCGGAGATACTGGGGGGAGTGCAGAAGCCGACCCTTGTAGGCAATGTCGCCGTAGGTGAGGACGGCCGGAGAGAGAGTGAGGTCGGCCACGGCGTGGCATTCGGCGATGTTCCGCTCGGTCGCGGCGTCCAGAAACTCGGAGATGAGGCCAGGATCGTCGGCGTAGACATAGGCGAACATGTCCCAGTCGAGATGGTACCGGATGGCGTCCAGCCCCGTTCCATGCACTGCGAGGAGGTTCACGGTGTCACCGATGAGGGCCTGAGTCTTGAGAAATGACTGGTGATATGTATCGCGGTGGGAGGCGGGATCGCGTCGAATCGTGGCGGCCTGCTCGCGGAATTCCTTTGACCAGACCTTCACGAATTCACCGGCACTCTTTTCGTCGTCGAAGGGTCTCTTGGTGATCCAACTCGTCTTCTCGTGGGGCGCGCTGTGGTGGACGAAGCCAAACCGGTCGGTCGCTTCGGTTTCGACCACGGGGCCGAAGCCGACGTTGCGGGTCATGTCGAGGAAGTTGCCGACGGCCTTCCCCGCGATGCGCTCCAGACTCCGCACGGTGTCAGGCTCCGCGGAGAGAGGGGGCAGTTCCTCACCCGAGAAATGGGCGAAGGCCGCGTCGCAGCGCACCAGGTCGTAGAGGGGAACCCGGTCGGTCTCCTGGCAGGCCAGGGCCCTTTCGACTCTCTCGCGTTTTTTCATGACTACAGCCATGGTTTTGTGTCCTTTCCAGAATCGAGCCGGAGATGAGGCTATGCGAAAACCTGCTTAGGCCGACTTTACACCCCGGCCCAGAGTCCGGTCAAGGCAATGAGACATCCAGGGGCAGTCTCAAGGCAGGAGTATGGACGATGCTCCTGAGGGCAGAGTACTACGCACTTGACGTTTCTCTGCCTCCCTCTATAGTTGGGGATGGTTGAAGTGGTCTGAAACTGCGCGAAGAAAAGAGGAAGGTCATGAGATACCCGGTGTCGCTCCTGTTGATGGCTTTGTGTCTTGGAACACAGATTTCCGTTTCACAAGGAAATCCGCCCGTCCATGCCGAATGGGATCTGACATTCGAGGACGAGTTCGAGGGCGATTCGGTGGACTGGACCGTCTGGGAATCGGACAGTGCGTCCCGAGGTTCCAGATTTCCGGAAGCCCGGTGGCCGGAGAACAACATCGTCCGCGATAGCATCCTGTATCAGGTTGTCAAACATGAAGACCCGCCCCGGGGCGGCAAATCCTGGTCGGCCGCGCACATCTGGACGCGCGCCTTCACCCAGCAGTACGGCTACTTCGAAGCGCGTATCAAGTACGGCCCCTATCTGAATAATGCCTTCTGGGTTGTCCGCCCGAATTTCCGCTATCCCGAGCCGCCTCACTTCGAGATCGACATTCTCGAGGGCCACACGCCGCGAGAGATCACCTGCAACTATCACTTCGCCTGGCAACACGAAGGAACCGACACCTTCCAGACGTACACGTCCCCCTTCAAGAAGGACATCCCGGAGGACGTCTCCGCCAAACCACTCGACCACGGCTTTCACATCTACGCCCTCGAATGGACCGAGAATCTCCTCGTCTGGTACTTCGACGGGAAACCCGTCCGCGTCCTGACCCCGCCCAACCGCTTCGCCCCGGCGGATATCCGGCTCAGCACGGTCATCATGGAGGGACAGCTGCAGCGGGACGGGCAAGCCCTGGAAACGGTGGATGGAAGCGCCATGGAAGTCGATTGGGTGCGCGTCTACAAGAAGACACGGGATCTGAAAGAGCCGAACTATCCCCAAGCGGAGGTCTACAAGTTTCCAGAAATCGAGATGACCCCCCATCAGATCGTCGCTTCCGCCACCAAGAAGACCATCCTGGTGCAGAACTTCGACCAGGTCCCCGACGGAGCCCTGCCACCGGGCTGGAGCATCGGACAGGGGAGTCCCGCCATCGTCGGTTCGGATCGGGCGCCCGGAATCTCCAAGGGCAAGGCGCTGCGCCTGGCCCCCAACGATTACGTCTTCTATCTCTTCGATCAGCCCATAGCGGGCATGTTCGAAGTCGACCTTGACACGTACATGGGGGATCTGGAAAAGAGCCTGCTCTTCGTCACCCTCGGCGATTTCGACGACTTGGATCCCAATCTGAGAAAAGAGTCCTACTACCGGGGAGACATCGGGGCCTACCTCCTCTGGGACGGCCAGTACATCTCCTTCTATCCCCAAGACCCGAAGAACTGGTTCGACTGGCGGCCATTTGCCTCCCGGCAGAAGGGGGTCTGGGTGGGACAGCGATTTCTTTTCGACGTGGCCGGCGGGCGGTTCGAGTATTTCTCCGGCACGGACAACCATGAGTTCCGTAACGGCGGCTTTTTTCGGGAGAAGCAGAAAGCGGCCCATGGTATCGGCCTGCGCCACCATGGAGGTCGGAGCCCGGTCTATATCGACAATTTGACGATACGGGTACATGAGAAGCACCTGGACGAAAAGGAGACGAGGCAATGAGTGAGACGGCAAAATCGAATCGGTTCGAAGCGAGTTGGGAGTCTCTTGAGGGTTACACGTGCCCCGATTGGTTCCGGGACGCGAAGTTCGGGATCTGGAGCCACTGGGGGCCGCAGAGCGTGCCGATGTACGGCGACTGGTACGCGCGGCACATGTACATCCAAGGCCATCCGCAGTATCTGTATCACGTGCGCCACTACGGCCATCCTTCGAAGTTCGGCTACAAGGATATTTGTGCGCTCTGGAAAGCGGAGGCGTTCGACCCGAAGGGCCTGATGGCCTTGTACAAGAAGGCCGGCGCACGCTATTTCGTGGGCCAGGCGATGCACCACGATCACTTCTTCAACTTCCCGTCAAAACTGAACCGCTTCAACTCCGTCGAAGTGGGCCCGAAGAAGGATATCTGCGGATTGTGGAAAGCGGCGGCCTATGCGCAGGGGCTGCCCTTCGGACTCACTGAGCACCTGGGCGCGACTTTCTCCTGGTGGAGCGCCAACAAATCGTCGGACACCTTTGGCCCCTACGCCGGCGTGCCCTATGACGGCAACGATCCCGAGTATCGGGACTTTTACCTCGACAACTATGAACACGTGAGCGGGGACCGGACGAAGACCCATGCCCGGCCCTGGTACACCTCGAACCGGAAGTTCCACGACTATTGGCTGTCGGTGATGAAGGAACTGATCGATCTGTATCAGCCGGAACTGCTTTATTCCGACGGGGCGCTGCCGTTCGGGGAGCGCAATGCCGCGAATCCCGGGGCGGCCGAATTCGCCAACGGACTCGAGGCAGTGGCGCACCTGTACAATGCTTCGATCGAGAAGCATGGAAAAAACCGGGCCGTCTACAACCAGAAAGACCCCCGGCCGGAGATCTATCGGGTGGGCATTCTGGACATCGAAAAGAGCCAGCTGCCGGGGATCAACCCCGAGCCGTGGCAAACCGATACCTGCATCGGAAACTGGTTCTATGACGTCCGGCAGGCCTTCAAGAAACCGGGGCACATCATCGAGATGCTGATCGATATCGTGGCGAAGAACGGGTGTATGTTGCTCAACATCCTGCAGCGGCCCGACGGGTCCATCGATGACGAAACGGTATGGATTCTTGACGAACTGGCGGCGTGGTTTTCGATCTGCGGGGAGGCGATCCACGGCACGCGGCCCTGGCGGCAATTCGGCGAGGGCGACAGCCGAGTGGCGCTGGAGGGGTTCAAAGAAGAAAAGGTGACGTGGAATGGTTCGGACGTCCGCTTCACGCGGAAGGGAAAGACCCTGTACGCCTTCCTGATGGAGCCGTCGGAAAACCGGATCGCCGTTCTGAAGAGCCTCACGGAATCGGAAAAGGTAGCGTCAGTCCGGCTTCTGGGTGCCGGAGATTGTCCCTTCAGCCAGGCCTACGGCGTGCTGACGGTGAAACTGCCGACCGAGCTGCCGACGGCTTACATCAACTGTCTGGCCATTAAGATGGGATGATGGGAAGAGCGATGTCCGGCTCACGACGTGATTTCCTCAACACACCCTAACCTGGTCAGCGCTTTCCGGAATATTCGGCGGTAGCGTTCATGAGGCGCGGGAGGACGAGGTCGGCGAAGCGGTGACCCATGACCTCGTACCCGTCGTCATTCGGATGAAGCATGTCGGGAAGATAGTCCTGGACGAGGCTCTCTCCGAAGAGTTCGAGTCCATCGAAGTAGGAAATGTTCGGGTCGCCCACACTTTTGAGACGCTGGACAGCGTCCTCGAGCTGCTCGCGCATGAGGCACAGAGTCATGCCGGTCGAGCCCGGGGTGGTCTCGCGGGGGGGCGAGATGATGGGCGAGATAACGGCGAGGGGGGTGTCGGGGTGTTTCTCGCGGATGATTCGGACCGCGCCCATCAGGGCGGTCTTGAAGGTGCGTTCGGCGAGGGTGCCGCCGACGATGTTGATGCCGACTTTGAGGGTGATGAAATCGGCCGGAAGGTCGCGGATCATCACTGCGACGAGGGGTTCGAGCTGGCAATTTCCGCCGTAGCCCAGGCAGGTCAGGTGGAGATCGTGCGCGCGGGCGGCGACGGCGGGCCAGGTGCGAGCGGGACTGTGGGCCGCGCCGCAATGGGTGATCGAGCTGCCGTAGGTGACCCAGCGAAGGCGTGTGTCCGGATCGACTTCGGCTTTGGCGCCGTTGTCCAGGAGCAGGGCGCGGACGCGGACCAGACGATTCTGTGAGAGCCAGATCTCGACGGTCCTTTCACCTGCTTCAAGTTCAGAGAACAAGACGTCCCCCGCGCCGGCGGGTAATTCCACCGTTTCGATGAGGTCGTTGCCGAGGGTGAGGTCGAAGCGGCGCGGGTCGGGTTCGTCGAGGGGCAGGACCCTGAGGCCGATGCGCTTGGAATCGGTGCGAAATCGGATTCGGACCCCGGCGGGGGTAATGGCGCAATTGACAAAACTCTCGTGATGGAGGGCCTTTTCTTCGCGGCGGTATCTCAGCGCTTCGATCCAGTCTCCGCCTTTCTGGAGGGAGACGGCGCCTTCAAAAAAGTCCTCGCGAATTGTCATTTCCTGCATGGTGGTGGGGCCTTTCTCATTATTCGGAGTGCGCAAGCCATGCTTGCGGTTTTTCAAGGGCAACCATGCTTCAGCGCTTCAAGAACGGCGTCTCCGCATAGCCTCTGTGGGGGGTCCTTCGTTTCACTTCTTGCGCTGATAGACGCGAACCCAGTCTACGTCCATGCTGGTGCCATCGAGGGCGTCGGTGATGGGTCCGGCCCATTGCAGAACGGCGGTGCTGAACATGATCGGAGTGGGGGAGTGGGCTTGCCGGTTCTTCTGGCGCGAGAGTTCCTGCCCATCAGAGTAGAAAACGATCTCCTCGGGGGTCCATTCGACGGCGTATGTGTGGAAATCGCGGCTGAGGTCGAAGGTCGCGCGATGGGACTGAGAATCCGCGGGGTTCTGGTGCACGGTCATGTTGATGCGGTTGGGATGATGGCCTTCGTTCACGTCGATCTCGAACACTTGCTCCGGGTCCTTGACTTCACCCCTCGTGACAGTCCAGAAGGCGTTGTTCAGTCCGGGGGCGGCGCCGTAGCGGTAGCTGGCCTCCCAATAGCCGTACTGCTGGCGGAATTTCGTCCAGATGAAGGCCGACGTCCACGGCACGCCCTCGACCCGCTCTTCCTTTTTGGTCAGAAGGCGGAGGATGCCGTTTCCGACCGCGGTGTTTTCCTTCCAGCGGCTGAACGATGCCCGGGAAGGGCCGTTGTGCGATTCCCATTGGGTCCAGTCAAGTTCCTGTCCATCGAACTCATCCTGGAAGGTCAGCTCCCATTGCGATCCAGCGGGGGGGCCAGCCCGGAGAACCTGGCGGCGCAGACGGTTGAGGAGGACAGCGGCCTGAGCGCGGGTCACTGGCTTTCCGGGCGTAAAGGCCTTGTCTTCCGGGGCTAGAATGATCTGGAGGTTGGCCAGGAACTGGATCGTTTCGCGATCGGCCCCGGATACGCCTTCGGTCGGGGCAGGGGCGTTTCCGGCTGCCCAGTCGAGGTTCTTGCCGCTGAGGCGAACCGCCACGGCGAGCACGCGAGCAAATTCGATCGGAGTCAGACTGTCGGCCTTCGATCTGACCGTGCCGCGCACGACACCGGCGATCTGGTCTTCGGGCTGAGTCATCAGGGCGGCCAGAGCGGCGGCGAGATCCGGAACCGTGAAGGCCCCGTCGCCATTGAACCGGTTTTCTCCAGCCGGTTTCAGGAAGCCCTGTTCAACCATCGACTCCGCGTCGGCCTCGGCCCAGTGGTCTTTCATGTCGTCGAAGTTCACGATCTTCAGGGCGTCATAGTCCACGGCGTTCAGTTCGTCGAGGATCAGGGTCTGCCAGATCATGTTTTCCTTGCCGTGCTCGAGGATCTCGAACTTGGCGGCGCTTACGCGGGTGTTGACCAAGGGCGTGATCTTGGTCACGCGGACGTATTCGGATCCTTGGGCGGTGAAATCAAAAGTGCCGAGCTCGAGCCACGCCGACTCGCCCTGAGCGAAATCGAGATAGAGTGTATCGGTCGTTCCGGCGTGGATGATGTCGACTCGGACGTTCGGATCGCCGCTGCCGGGGTGGACCGCCTTATGGAGGGAAATGCGCACGGGAGCGACGCTGGGGATCTCGGGGTTCCAGATGGCCGTGGCGGCGTCTTTGTTGGTCCAGAGGGTCTGTTTGCCTTCCTTGTGTCCGGTTACGCTGGCGCTGTAGTCCCATTCGCCGGCGACGGAGAAGCCGGAGGGAACCGTCTTGGCCTGGGTGGCCGCGGGTTGGTCCTGAGCGGCGGCAGGGATGGCGCCACAGAGGCCGATTCCGAGAAGGGCGAGAAGCAGGTGAATCGTGCCTTTTGTCGTGTGGAACATGATTGGGTTTCTCCTTTTGTCATTCAAGCCAGCGATTTGTCGTCCTGCCAGCCTTCCATCAGTTCGAGGATGTTGCCTTCGGGGTCTTTGAAGAAACAGACGCGCATGCCGGGGGTGATATGGGAGCAATCTTTGATACCTTGGGTCTGGATGCCGGCATCTTCGATTTCGCGGACTTTCCGCTCGAGGTCGGTGACCTGAAAGGCGAGGTGTTTGAAGCCGACAGATTGTTCGCCCGCGCCCGATGCGGGGGAAGAGGCGGAGAAGAACTCCATGCAGGTATTGCCTTGCCGGAGCATGACGAACTCATTGGCCTGCCCCGCATTGATCACGCGGACACGGCGAAAGCCGAGGTGCTGTTGGTAGAATTCTTCTTGGGCCTTGCGATCGATGCAGTTGAAAGCGATGTGCTGGACGAACACGTGATTCTTTTCGGCCTCCGGATTCATGTTGTGCTCCTGTTTCCCGCCGATCCGTGCGGAGGGCGGCAGATTGCGCCTTTCGGCCTGAACAGCACGATTTCAGCACTCGCCGGGAGGCTTGTCAAGGTCAGGGAGGTGAAAGTGGGCCGGGGAGAACATTTCTTGACAAGTTCTTTCTGTTTTTGCAGCATGGTGACATCCCGGTGAGACGTGGCCATGCGCCGGATATCCCATTTCAGCGAGTGCCAGCACCATGATTCTTGATATCCTTGAAAATACATCGCAGTACCAGAGTCTGAATCCGTTGTTTCAGACAGCTTTCAAGTTCCTTCAGCGTTCGGATCTGATGGATCTTCCCAACGGTCGCCATGAGATCGACGGAGATGCGGTCCGTGCGATCGTTTCCCGGGGTCCAGGCCGACGTCCGGATGAGAACCGACTCGAAGCGCATGCGCAGTATCTGGACATTCAGGTAGTGTTGGATGGGGTGGAGAAGATGGGCTGGAAGCCGTGTTCGTCGTGCACCGAGCCGGACGGAGAGATGGACCCCGTGCGGGACGTGCTTTTCTATGGGGATACGCCCGACGCCTGGGTAACGGTTCACGCCGGCCGGTTCGCGATCTTTTTTCCCGAGGACGCCCATCTGCCGCTGGTCTCGGACGGGAATATCCATAAGGTCGTGGTGAAAGTGCGGATGTAGAGAGATAGCAGCCAGGAGATGGCGCCGCCGTGTTCGGGAAAAACAGGAATCTGACGGGGAGAGTCGATGTGGACCGACCGAATTTCATCTTCATCCTGATCGACGACATGGGCTGCCGAGACCTGACGTGTTACGGAAGCACGTTCTACGAGACGCCAAACATCGACCGCCTGGCGGCGGAGGGCATGCTGTTCACCGATGCCTATGCGGCGTGTCCGGTGTGTTCGCCGACGCGGGCGAGTATTCTGACGGGGCGCTATCCGGCGCGGGTGGGCGTAACGAATTTCATCGGGGGCCATACGCGCGGGAAACTTGTGGACGCGCCATATATCGACCATCTACCGCTGGAGGAGGTGTGCCTGGCCCGGGCCCTGAAACCGGGCGGGTATCACGCATGGCACGTGGGGAAATGGCATCTTGGACAGGAGGCGTTCTACCCCGAGCATCATGGATTTGACGTGAACGTAGGCGGCTGTCACTGGGGGATGCCCGAGGAGGGCTATTTCAGCCCGTGGGGCATGCCAACCCTGCAGGACGGACCGGAGGGCGAATATCTGACGGACCGGCTGACCGACGAGGCGATCCGTCTGATCCGGGGAAAGGACGAAGATCCTTTTTTCCTGTATCTGCCGTATTACGCCGTTCATATTCCGATCCAGGCGAAAGCGGAACTGGTTCGAAAATATCAGGCGAAGGTGAAGGAGATGGGCCTGGACCGGGTCCGGACCTTCGAGGAGGGAGAGCCCTTCCCGTGCGAGCACAAGAAAGACCAGCGGGTGATCCGGCGTGTGGTTCAGTCGGATCCGGCCTACGCGGCGATGATCGAGACGCTGGACGGGAACGTGGGGCGGATTCTCGACACGCTGGAGGAGACGGGGCTGGCGGAGAACACGGTCGTGATTTTTACTTCGGACAACGGCGGGCTGGCCACGGCGGAAGGTTCGCCGACGTGCAACGCGCCCTATGCGGAAGGCAAGGGGTGGATGTACGAGGGCGGCACGCGTGAGCCGTTGCTGGTGCGGTGGCCGGGACATGTGAAACCGGGGAGCCGTTGCTCGGCGCCGGTAACCAGTCCGGATTTCTATCCGACCCTTCTGGAGATGGCGGGCCTGGAGCCCATTCCCGAGCAGCATTGCGACGGGATGAGTCTCGTTCCGCTACTGAAGGGGGGGGAGCGGCTGGAGCGGGAGGGAATTTTCTGGCACTATCCGCACTATGCCAACCAGGGCGGAACGCCGGGGTCGTCGATCCGGGCGAACGACTATAAATTGATCGAGTTTTTTGAGGATGGGCGGCTGGAATTGTACAATCTGCGCGAGGATCCGGGCGAGAAGCGGAATCTGGCGGACGAAATGCCGGAGGTGGCTCGGGATCTTCGGAACCGGCTGGCAGCGTGGCGGGAAGAGATCGAAGCCATCGTGCCCGAGCCCAACCCGGAGTTTGAGCCGGGTTCCCGTGCCTGACGCGCCTGTTTCAAAATCGCGTTTTGATATTTCCATGTGGGGGCTGACAGAGTGAAGAGGTTTCCCCTTGGGGAAAGACGCCTTCTCACCTCACCGCGGGCGCAATTCATATCCCGTGCCCGTAATTGCCGACGCTTCACCCTGAACTGCTATGTTTGAGCCCCTTCAGGACCGCGAGCGCTGGTTCGGCAGCAGAGAAAAGCCTTTTCTGTTGAACTCCTTATCGGTTTGCCGGATTCTGAACAGGATGTCGGGCGCTGCCGACTGAGCTGTCTCGAAAGGACATATTCAATGAAGAATCTTTCCCGTTCCGTTTCTCTCCTCCTCCTCCTGTTCCTGATCCAAACCGTGTACTCTCCCGCCCAGAACCGGACGGGGGAGCCGGGGCTGGCCCTGTCGGAAAAGCCCATCGAGGGCGAATGGGTCCGCACGACAATCGCCGTGCCTGACTTTCAGGTCACGGGCTCAAGCGGGGGCCTGGATCCTTCCTTTTTCCCGCAAGTGATCTACGGCGACCTCGAGTTGTTCAGCGAATTTCAACGCGCCCGGAATCAGACTTTCGTGAACCAGACGCATCAGCGCGACACGAAAGAGAGCAGCGCCGACCGTGTTGATTTCGCCCAGTGGCAGCGGCTGCCGTGCGATTTCGTTCTCAAGGGCACTTACAGCGTGGACAGCCAGAACCGGATCACCGCCGACTGCCGGCTTTTCGACGTGACCTACGGGGTGCGGACCTTCGGCCTGCGCTACGTGCATCCCATGGACCAGGCGCGACGGCTGGCGCATCGAATCAGCGACGATATTGTGAAAGCTGTTTTCGACGTGCCGGGCATCGCTTCGACCAAGATCGTCTTCCGGAGGATGATGCCTAACCAGCGCGACAAGGAGCTGTTCCTCATGGACGCGGACGGGCAGAATCTGCGCCAACTGACCTTCGACAACAGCCTGTCCGTGGCGCCGTGCTGGGGGATGAACGGGACCGAGATTTACTATACGTCCTATCGAGACGTGAACCCGGACCTGTGCGGCATTCTGGTGGAAAGCGGGCGGACTTGGTTCGTTTCACGGCGGCCCGGGCTGAACGTCGCTCCCTCATGGTCGCAGCAGAACAAACGGATTAGCGTAAGCCTGGGGCGGGACGGAAACTCCGAGCTGTACACGATGGACCGGAGCGGGGACGAGAAGACGCTACGGCGCCTCACGCACACCCCGGCTATCGAAACTTCGCCGAGCTGGAATCCGGCCGGAAACCAGATGGTGTTCACTTCGGACCGCAATCGTTACCAGCAAATCTGGATCATGGACGCGGACGGGACAAACCCGCATCGGATTTCACGGGGGACCTATGACGCGTCGCCAGTCTGGTCGCCCTTGGGGGACAAGATCGCTTTCGCCTCGCTGGACCGGGGAAATTTCGATATCTATCTGATGAACATCGACGGGAGTGGACTGACCCAGATTACCGACAGTCCGGCCAATGACGAAGATCCCGCCTGGGCGCCCGACGGTCGGCATATCGTTTTTTCGTCGGAGCGAACCGGGCGCTACGAGATTCATATCATGCGGGTCGACGGCACTCGCGTGCAACGGCTGACCAGCTCCCTGGGCAGCGATTCGGCGGCATGGTCGCCGCTTCGCGTGCCGTGAGCATGACCGGAGACGGGGATGAGGGTAATGGAACGGGAACGGATGGTTCGGGAACAGATCGAGGCGCGCGGGGTTCATGATCCGCGGGTCCTGGCGGCGATGCTGAAGATCGAGCGGCATCTGTTCGTTCCCGAGGAGCAGCGAGCCTATGCCTACGAGGATAGTCCCCTGCCGATCGGGGGCGATCAGACTATTTCCCAGCCTTATGTAGTGGCACTGATGACCGAACTTCTGGAACCGCGGGAGCATCACCGGGTTCTCGAGGTGGGGACCGGGTCGGGGTATCAGGCGGCGGTTCTGGCGGAGATTGTGGACCAGGTCTATACGGTCGAGATCGTGGAGCTGCTGGGCCTTTATGCGAAGCGGATTCTGGACGATCTGGGCTACGAGAATATACACGCGCGCATCGGCGACGCCCGCCTGGGGTGGCCGGAGGAAGCGCCTTTCGACCGCATTATCGCCACGGCGGCGCCGGAGCGGGTTCCCCAGGCCTTGATCGATCAGTTGGCCGACCC
>JABMPG010000383.1 GCA_013203855.1 bacterium | reverse complement strand
GGTGGGTTCGACTCCCATTCGCCTCCGCCATATGAAGAGATCCGAGGCGTCTGCTTTCCATCTATGAATTCCGATCCTGAATCCAACTCCGACGATGCCCGCCGGGGCCTGCCGTCAGTGTCTCGGCTCCTTGAAGAGGAGCACGCCGCGAGGCTGGTAGAGGGTCATTCGCGGGAGGCTGTCGTGGGGGCTTTGCGAGAGACACTCGAGTTTTATCGTCACGAGATGGGCGCGGGGGGCGCGGCTGCTTCTATCGAGAAGATTCTTGACCGGACGGAGGCGAGTCTTGAGAGGGAAGAGGGGGAGAGGCTTCGGCCCGTCGTGAATGCGTCCGGGATCATTCTACATACGGGGCTGGGGCGCGCGGTTCTGCCGAAAAGGGCCGTGCAGGCTCTGTCTCTTCTTGATCGCTGCTGTAATCTGCAACTGGATTTGGAGACGGGCCGGCGCGGTAAACGCAATTACATAACCGAGCGGCTTTTGTGCCGTATCACCGGCGCCGAAGCAGCCATGGTTGTGACTAACAATGCCGCGGCCACTCTTTTGATTCTTACCGTTTTCTCCCGGGGCCGGGAGGTGATCGTCTCGCGTGGGCAACTTATCGAGATTGGGGGATCGTTTCGTCTGCCTGATTGCATCCATCAGAGCGGCGCGATCATGCGGGAAGTGGGAACGACGAACAAGACTCACCTTCGCGACTACGAGAATGCTATGACGCCGGAGACGGCGATTCTGTTCCGGTGCAACCCGAGCAATTATCGGATTGTGGGTTTTACTAAAAGCGTTTCGACAAGGGACCTCGCCACAATCAAGAATCGTGAGCCGTGGTCGGTTTTCAATTCGGATCTGATCGTGGTGGACGACCTTGGGTGCGGCGCGCTCATCGACCTCACGCAGTATGGATTGCCGAAAGAGCCAACCGTGCAGGATAGTCTTTCGGCCGGGGCGGATCTGGTCTGCTTCAGCGGGGACAAGCTGATCGGTGGTCCTCAGGCGGGGATCATCGTGGGCCGTGTTGACCTCATCCGGCAGTTGAAGAAGCATCCGCTAACGCGAATGTTGAGAGTGGGGAAGTTGACTGATATGGCTCTCCAGGAAACCCTGCGGCTGTTCCTTGAGCCGGATGTCCTGGTTCGAGAGAACCCGACCCTGCGTATGCTTTCGACTTCGGCTTCGAGTCTACGGCGCAAGGCGCTGACTCTGAAGAAGAATGTGGATCGATGGTGGTGCGGTTTCGGGGGGAACACGCCTATCGAGATCGAGGTAGTGAAGTCTCACAGCGCGGCCGGAGGCGGTTCCCTGCCCGATACGGCTATCGATACCTGGGCTCTGGCTGTGATATCGTCGAGTTGTGCCTCTGAACGGATCAGTTACTTCCTTCGGCGGCACGAGCCTCCCGTGATCGGACGAATCGAGTCTGAACGGGTTTTGCTGGACATGCGCACCTTGCTGCCGGGCGAGGAGAAAATCGTCGCCGACGCGCTGGTAGCGGTCGCCGAGCGCATCGTTTCCGAATCCGAAAAAGAGAGCCCTTAGAGGTAGCGTGCGATGGTCGTAAACCTGAAACGCCGCAAGTCGGTGATGGCGCGGTCCATGAGACTCGGGCATTGCGTCTGCAATCCGAAGAATCCTTGTCCGTGCGACATTTTCATCCGTCACAACGTCTGCCCCTGCGCGGGGGAGAAACTGCCGGTGACGAGCGGCCCGGTCGCGCTGACTCGGCACGTGCGCAAGGCGGGATGCGCTTCGAAGATCGGCCAGGCCGATCTGCTGAAGGTCATCGGGGGACTGCCCGAGATCGAAAACAAGAATGTTCTGGTGGGTGCGGCCGCAGGCGACGACGCGGGGGTTTATCGACTGGATGAGGGGTGTTGTCTCGTTCAGACGGTCGATGTTTTCACGCCGAACGTGGACGATCCGTATCTTTTCGGCCAGATTGCCGCGGCTAATTCGGTGAGCGATATCTATGCCATGGGCGGGCGGCCCCTCACCGCGCTGTCCATCGTCGGGTTTCCGATTGACGTTCTGGACGCCTCGATTCTGGCGGAGATTTTGCGCGGCGGGATCGACAAGATGAACGAGGCGGACTGCGCCGTCATCGGGGGGCACAGTATCAATGACGAAGAGATTAAGTGCGGTTTCGCGGTGACGGGGTTGATCGAGCCGGAGAAAGTGGTGCAGCGAAACGCGGCGCGTGGGGGCGATGTTCTGATTCTGACCAAGCCGCTGGGGACGGGCATGGTTTCCTTCGCGGCGCAGATCGGGCGGGCGGAGCCCGGAGTGCTGGAGGTTGCCGGGGTCTGGATGGCGACCTTGAACAAGGATGCAGCGGAGCTCATGGCGCGCTATGGCGCCCATGCGTGCACGGACGTGACGGGTTTCGGTCTCATGGGCCATCTTGTGGAGATGATCCGGACGAGCGGGTTGACTGCCGAGATTGTGCTGGAGTCGCTGCCGGTTCTGGGACCGGTTCAGGCCTGCCTGGAGCAGGGCATTCTGAGCGGGTCCATCGAGAGTAATCAGGAGTATTCGTGGGCGTGGCTGCGAGTGGAAGATTCCGAGGCGGAGAAGGCCTTGCCGGTTCTGTTCGATCCGCAGACGTCGGGTGGGCTGCTGGTGGCTCTGCCTGAGGAGAAGGCGGCGGGATATGTGGGGGAGATGCGCGAGCGAGGGCATGAGGCGGCTTCGATCATCGGCCGCGTGCGGGAACGTTCCGGTTCGCAACGCGAGGGGGAAGTGGTTCTGAAGGGGAGGCGCCTGCTCAATTTGATCGGAGAAGGGGAAGGGATTTTGAGAGAGAAAGAAGAAGAGAAGGTGAGCGAAGAGGTCTGCTGCGCCTCGACGCCTGGGATGGGGAGTACGTGCTTCGCGGGGGGTGAGG
>JABMPG010000382.1 GCA_013203855.1 bacterium | reverse complement strand
TCCAGGTTCAGCATCAGCGCCTCGACGATCGTTTCCTTAACCCGCAGGTTTGTGACTTCCACGACCCCCTCCTTCGATTCACATCCGCAGTCCGCCATCCACCTGCATGACCTGGCCGGTGATGTATCCCGCCGCGTCCGAGCAGAGAAACGCGATCAGCGCCGCCGCCTCGTCCGGAGTGCCGAAACGCCTCAAGGGAATCGACTCCTCCAGCCGCTTGCGCGTATCCTCCGGCCAGGCCTGAATCCGCTCCGTTGCGATCATGCCCGGACACACCACGTTCGCCGTCACGCCGAAGGGCGCCACCTCGCGCGCCACCGATTTCGTGAGTCCGATCAGCCCCGCCTTGGCTGCCGCGTAGTTCGCCCGCATCGGCGCTCCCACCAGGGCCGCGTCGCTCGACACGACCACGATACGCCCCTGCCGCTGGCGGCACATCCACGGAACCACGTGGCGCAAACAATTGAAGCAACCCGTGAGGTTCACGCCCAAAACCCGGTCCCACGCCTCCCGCGACATCTGCTGGAGGTAAGCATCCTCCGAAATCCCCGGCAGGTAGACGAACGAATGCAGTTCCGTCCCCCGTTCTCGCATGTCCGTGAAAAACGCCTCCACCTCCCCGGCATCCGTCACGTCCAAGGACCCAGCCCCGCAATCATGACCAGCTTGTGATAGTTCGCCCCGAATGTCTTCGGCCCTCTCCTGACTTTTGTAGAAGGTCAGTGTCACCCTCTGCCCATGTTCGGCCAGAAGTGATACCAGGCGCCTGCCGATTCCAGAGGTTCCGGCTATCAGCAACGCCATTGGTTGTGACAGTGGATTCATTGTAGAGCAATCCCTTACCCAGTTCGTTAATTCTCTTGACAGGATAGCGCAATTCGCACAAGATCAGTGCGTCGTATGACTAATTACCTTTGTTGGTTCCTCCTGTCAAGATAATGCTCAGAGTTGGTAAGTGCCTGGGGCTGTCTTTTTCTGGCCGGTAGCGCCAATCCTTCACTGCCTTCTCTTCTGAGAAACACTCCAAAGGAGTTCTTCCATGTTGTCGATCGTTTGGAATAGTTCGCGGGTCCGGGTGGTCTCGGTCCTGGTTCTGATCTTCTGCTCCCATGTGTTTCTGGGGTTGGACCAGCTCGCGACGAGTCTGTCCTGGGGCCAGGGGAGTGGGGGGGAGGTCTGCCGCGAACTCGATTACGATTTGGCGATGGTCGATCTCGCCGAGTCCCTGGACTTCCGGGCGTTGGACCTTTACGAGTGGGTTCGTCGGGAGATTTCCTACGAGCCGTACCGGGGGAGTCGGAAGGGCGCGCGGGGGGTGTTTCATTCCCGTTCGGGCAACGACGTGGACCAGGCGCTCCTCTTGGCCTCTTTGATGGGTCTGGCGGACAAGGAGTGGCGTCTGGCGAAGGGCACGGTGCGCTTTGCGGCCGGGGACGCCGTGAGCTGGCTCGGGGTCTCGACCATTGCGCAGGCCGAGTCGGTTCTGAGCAAGGGCGGGGTCGCCTTCAGCCCTTCCGGCTCCGGTCCTGATCCGGAGCACCTGATTCTGAAGGACCACGTCTGGCTGGAGGTCGAGGAGGATTACTTCCCCCTTCGAGGTTCGGCCCGGGACGATCTTTCCACTCCGACCGAGGCGTTGGTTGTGGGACGGGACCAGGCGGATCGCTGGGTGTCACTCGATCCGTCGGTGACCTTTCTCGAAACGCCGGCGTCTGTCTCACTCGACGAGGTTTTCGGCGTCTACTCCGCCGACCTCTTTGAACGCATCCTGGAGGGCACGACTAATCCGGAACCGGGCGTGGCGTCCGCCATCCCCTATCGTCTGATCCGGTCCTCGGTTCGCCAGGCGGGCGAGGCGTTTCATCGCTATCTCCAGGGCGAGGGCGAAACCATCGAGACATGCCTGGGAATGCCGGAGCGGCCCGTTCTCGCCGCGCGCGAAGCCCTGCCGGGGAATCTGCCTTACGTGGTGATGGGCGATCCCGATCTCTATGACGGCCCTCGTGGGGAGGACAACGATTCCATCCAACTGATCGGCGAGGAGCGGGTCGAAGTCCGGATCACGCTCCGGAACTCCAGTGGCGGTGAAGCGGGTCGCAGAGTTCGCCTCTCCTCTCTGAACGACCCGTTGGGCGCCGTGCTCTACTTCGGAGCGGAGGGTGAAGGCTGGCTCGACACAGATGGATCCCTGCCTGTTGTTTCTCTGTCGAGTTCTCGACGTGTTTCGGCTTACCTGAGGGTCTGGGCGGAGGAGACCGGGGCCTCCGACGATCCCGACAAGTCGGCCCTTTTCGAGTGCGATCTGGGCGAGACGCTCTACCTAACGGTGGAAGAGATCGACTCCGGTTTTGAGGACCGGACGGTTCGGGAGATTCCCATCATCGCCGGCGGCCTGTACTCCTTCTGCGGCTTCTCGGCCCTGGACGAGTGGGAAGCGGGACGTCGGCGGGCCGAACTGGTTCAGCTTTCTCAGAAAGGGGGGGACCAGGTTCAGGCGCTTCGGTCCTGGCTGGGTCTGGCCGGACTGTCGATCTCCCGTCAACGCAGGAGTTTCACCCGTCTGGGCGCGGCGGCTTTGGGCTATGCGAATTTCGACGAGCCTCCCCTGGTCGTGGGGATCGAGCCGACCCTTTCCGGCGATTCCCTGACGACCCCGCAGCTCGTGGCGCATCCCATTCGGGCCATGGCGGGATGCTCGGCCCGGGTCACGACCGATTGCGACCCCTTTGAAGCGGACCAGGCTGTGGGGCTTCTTTCCGACGTGGCTCTCACCGCCTGCGCGAAAGACCTGACCGGCCGGGACGGCTATCAATCGACCTCCCGCCTGCTTGCCACCGGCGTCTTCCTCGGCCAGAGTTTCACGACGTTGGAAGCCGGAACCGTCGATCTCCCCGAGGGCGCCGTGCCTGCCGGTTTATCCGACATCGTGTCCGATCCTCTCGCCGATGCGCTCTTCTTCGGACCCGCGACGCTGGCGAGCACCGACCTCTTTACGAGCGCGTGCGTCGGGGCGGACCTCGCGCCGGCTGGCTGGGGCTGGTGGGGCATTCGCGACGACGGTCCGGGCTGGGGGCAGGCCTGGGAAACCACCCATACCATTCGCACCGCTTGGACCGTGCTGGAGGATCTCGACGAAAACGGCACGGATCTCTGCCCCCTCGACACGATCCCGAACGGCGACACATCCCCTGCGCGTTTACAGGCCCTTCTTCTCAGAGGCATCGAGTGGAGCCGGAACGCGGTTTCGGTGACGGAATCGACTGAGCCCGGGGTGGTGGCGGCGACGCGCGTGATCCGTCATTGGATGGGAGACGCCCAGTCCGCCCCCGACCCGTCGGCTTATCCTTCTGCGACGTACGCGCTTCACGAGGCGGTTTCGTATTTCTCGGCGCCCCGGATCGTGGTCATGGAGGCGGGGCCGGGATTTCTGAATTCGAACGAGGAGGACCTTCGTGTAGCGGTGAGGGTTTCGCGGAAGGTGGACGGCGTGGATCTTCTCTTCACGGACGAGGACGGCGACGAGAATCCCGAGAGCCAGACCATCCCCGAACACGAGGATCTTATCAGTTCCGCCACCGTCGATCTGGCTGGAGTCCCCGACGGCGCCTACATGTTGACTGCCCAGGCCTTCCAGGGAACGGCCACTTCCGGGCTGCGGGCCTGCTCCTATGTGGTGGACAACACGGACCCGCTGGTTGAATTGATCGCCCCGAGCACCGTCAGTGGCTCCTTTATCATTCAGTGCCGCGTTCAGGACGCCCATCTCTCCTCCTACACGCTGACATGGACCAACGGAGGCCGCCACGGAATCCTGTGCAGTGGCGACACGAACGTTCCGATTCTGTCTCGCTTTCTCAGTGCGAACAGCCGCGACCTTGGCTGGAACGGAGGCGTGGTTCTTTGCCTTGCCGCCTCCGACAAGGCTGGCAACTCCGAGACTGCTTCGGCCCAGATCACGGCCAGAAACGATATCGAGCCTCCCGTGGTGGATTTGGTGGGGATCTCGTGGGAAAACCCCTTAAGCGGCACCCACCATTTCGGAGTGACCGCATCGGACACCCCGGACGGAGCCAACGGCGGCCAGGGCCTCACCCGGGTTCGGGTCTGGGTGGAGCGGGAAAACCCCTCCGACGAAGAGCCCCTCATGCTCTTTGATCGCGACTTTCCCCCGGGATCGACCTGGGGCTTCGGCTGGCCCGTCTCCCTGAACACCTACGCCCTGGACCGATCGAAGAATCCGGACGTGCCATGGCGGGTGGTGGCCG
Source organism: bacterium (assembly GCA_013203855.1). GTDB lineage: Bacteria > Sumerlaeota > Sumerlaeia > UBA8349 > UBA8349 > JABMPG01. The sequence continues at coordinate 2,825 of JABMPG010000382.1, read as the reverse complement.
AGGCAACTGATGGATCGGGCCTCACCTCGCGGACCGTGGTCGGCAACATCACGGTCAACAACGGCCTCAAGGCCTTCGTCGTGAATCCCACGACCTTCCGCCCTGGAACGACGGCCGAGGAACAGGCATCGTCCGACTACCAGGTGGATTTCCACGGGATCTTCGCCGATCCGAACGCCTACGACTGGACGCTCGAACTGTATCAACGGCAGGCGAATGGCAGCTATGGACTTCAGGCAAAGCCCATCGGTTCCGGCTCCGGCCAAATTGGTCTGAACCCCTACAGCTGGTGCGGCACGCCTTCGGGCGAAGCCGACGGATCCACCCCCTATCCCGCCGGCGCCTACCGGGTCAAACTGACCTACACGCCGGTTGATCCGGAATCGGGTATCGAAGGCGGCTCCACCTCCCGGACTCTCATCATCGCGGCAGACAAGAAAGATCTCGAATGCCACCTGACGCGCCTGGAAAGCCTGAACGCCACCGGCGATCTCGGGACCAGTCTCCCCCTCACGGCGGGGACGGGTCAGACCGGCGAGTCTTTCTTTCTGACGGGCGAGCATTACCAGCTTCGGATTCAGGGCCAGATCAACGCGGGTCTTCGGCTCATCCTCGACGGCGAAGGCCCGACGCCCCATTTCGCGGCCTATCCCTACGACGACGCCTTCTGGGCGGTGGAGATCAAGTCCTCGACGATGTTCCCGACCTACGCGGACATCGAGCGGGCGGGCTCGAACCGGGGTCTGGCGTGGAACGGGTTGGTTCATCGTTCGAACTGGCGGATGATCGAGTGGGGCAACGGTTGGCCCGAGGGCGGCCTGGTGGACGCGACGTATGACACGCGGGCTCTGGCCGAGGGCTACTATGATGTGCGGCTTTGGGTGACGGACGGGATGAACCTGTCGCACGCGCTGGCGTGTTACCTGAAGGTGACACGGGCTTCGGACTCGCCGAATCCGGGGGGTCCGGACGGCGTGGGGCAGATGACGCTGACGGCGAGCGATCTCGCCGTGCCCTTCAACGGTTTTACCGCGGAAATCTCGCGCACCTACAGATCGCAGGACACGCTGGCTCCGGGGCCCATGGGCTACGGCTGGCAGCTCAACGCGGTCAGCTTGGGCATCGAGCGCCTGGAGACCTCCGAGCCGGAGTATGACGAGGCGATGATCCGCCTGCCGGACGGGCGGGAGTTCTTCTTCGCTAACAACCCGCCTCTCCAGGACTCCACGGCGATGGCCTCCCTGCAGAGCAGTCTCTGGGCGGCGCGCGGCGGTTATCTGAACCGCCCCTTCGGGATGGAGCTATATCGTCCCGGCGCGAGCAAAGCCTATCACTGGCCCCGTGCCGAGGTCCTCTCCGTCATCGGTCCCAACCCGAGTCTGACGCCGCTGCCGACGCTTCCCGGCGAGGAACCCCGCCAGACCGACGTGGTTTACACCCAGGTCCCGCGTCCCGGCGGGGGCCAGTGGCAGCCCGGCGAGGTTGCCTATCTGAAGATCGAAGACCGGACCTGGCACATCTTTGAATGGTCCACTGGCCGTCTGCTCGAGATCCTCCAGCCCGACGGGCGCAGCGTCACCTTCACTCCCCAGGACAACGCCACCACCCTTATTTCCGACGGCGCCCGCGAGGTGACGCTACGCACCGAAGAGTACGCCACCGCGCCGGACGGCCCCTCGACCCATCGCGCCGCGCGCGTGAAGGAAGTCGTCGACCCCGCGGGCCAGACCATCCGCTACGACTACGACCAGTACGGCAATCTCATCACCGTCGCCGACCGCAGCGGCCGCAAGCGCTTCTATATCTATGACACGCCTGAGACCCTCCAACTCTTCCCCGAGAAGGAAAACGTCACGGGCCTCAATCCTCACTACCTCGTCGATGTGCGCGTGGACGACGACTCTGACAACGTCTGCAACTTCGACCGCGAGATCACCACCTGGTCGGTCGAGCGTCCGAACGAAACCGTCACGGCACGCTTCACCGACACGTTACCGTCCGATTCCGCCGCTGCCGAACAGGGCCTCCTGGCCGACTATCAGAACTATCCCGGCGATGTCTCGATCATGGAGATCACTTATGAGGGCGGGCTGCTCAAGGCCATCGAAACCGCTGGTGGCTCGGTCGAAATCGACCACGACTACGACGCCGACGACGCCTCCGGAACCGAAACCGTCCGCGATGGTCTCACCGGCGCCCGCAACCGAGTCGCCTACGACAACCAGCGCCGCGTCACCCACCAGGAAGACCCCTACGGCGCCGTCACGCACTACGCCTACAACGATGACGACGCCGAGGCCAAGATCAAAGGCGTCCTCGAAGCCGAAACCAACGCCCTCGGCGAGGTCACCTCTTACGCCTACGACCTGAACTTCGAGCCCCAGCACAACAGTTTCTCCGACATGTTCGCCGCCTACTTCGGATCGAAATTCAACGCCGAGCTCACCAATCCCACCGACCTGAACGACCGGGGCCCTGACGGCTATCTCACCAGCGCCCAGGCCTCGCCCACCGCCATCACTCAACACCTCGGCCTACAAGCCATCACCACCAACATCGACTACAAGTCCCACTCCGACCCCAACGCCCCCTTCCAGCCCTCCGTCGTCACCGATCCCCTCGGCAACAAAACCGAACTCCAATACGCCCCCGGCGGAGCCATCGAAACCGTCTCCTTCGAAGGCCAGAGCGGAGCCAAAGGCGCCCGCGTCGTCAACTTCTACTACGGCACCCCCGGCGGGGAAGAAGGACTCGACCCGAACGAACAGGACGAAGAATGGCGCAACGAAACCTTCGCCGACGACGCCTACATCACCGTCACCGGC
>JABMPG010000381.1 GCA_013203855.1 bacterium | reverse complement strand
GGACGGTCCTGAATCAGAGCCACCGCCAGGCCCAGGCGAGCTGCTCCAATCGCCGCGCAGGTTCCCGCGATGCCGCCGCCGACGACGACCAAGTCAAACTGGCCAGCATCCGGAAGGCTTTCCGGAAATCCGAGACAGGCTCTTCGCCACGTGGCCATCTCCGGATCGCTGTTGGGCGGCGGGGTGTTGTTGGATGTGAAGGCTACGGCGTCGCACCGTGCTTCAAAACCGGTCATGTCGTAGAGGCTCAGCGAGTTTGTCGTGTCGGAGATCTGAACGGACCCGCCCGCCTGCCAGTGCCAGTCCGCGCCCTGAACGCCGAAGGTCGTAGGCAAGTCCTCGCCGTTCAGCCTGACCTTGAATCGTCCCGGCGCCCCGGGAGCGTTCCACGGAGCCACCCAGTCGCGGGTGCGCACCCACACGTGCCACTCACCGACCCGAGGGAACAGAACGGTTGTGAGGGCGTCATCGACGCGGATTCCGAGGCCGTGGGCCAAGAGGAAGGGCGAGCCCATCTGGTCCATAAACTGCTGGTCGGAAACCCAACCACCCGGGTTCTCGAAGTTTTCACATTCCACAAGGATCTCGGCTCGCGAGGCGCCGCTCGAAAGCAAGAACCCGACGCTCCATGCCAGAAGAACGAAACCAATTCTCCTCATGCTTCACTCCTGCCGGTATTCAGTAAAGAGCCCAACAGACTTCCGCTCCGGATTCCAGTTTCTGATAGGTCTCAATCTCCCAGATGCGGGTGTAGTTGCCGGGCGTGGCGGTTACATAAAGGCGGATGGCGGTCGTCGTGGTCGGATCGAATCGGACACGCCAGTCGGTCTGCGTATTCGCAGTGACCGACGCGCCGGGGATGTCCTGCCAGTCGCGACCGTTCCAGTACTGCAATCTGAAATCTCGAATTGCATCGGTCACGCTGCCGTTGTTGTAGCCCGTCAGAATCCGGGCGGCGTGCAGGGCGCGGGGGCTGTCCCATTCGAGGGTCACCCAGCCAGGGACGGAGGGATCGCTGACCCAGCGTTGGGTATTGTCGTGCGTATCGCGATGGCCATCGTTGACGTTGTGGGCGGGATACACCTCCGCGTCGAGGTAGCCGGAGACGTCCACGCGTGCCTGAGGGGCGCAGTTGTAGCCGGGGACATCCCAGAAGTTTGGCGGGTCCATGAGTTTCTTGAGTTCGTCGAGGTAGTCGGTGTAAACGGCTCGGGGGTCGCAGTCGTTCTTGAGGCAGAGCGAGGCGGCCATGCCGACGATTTCGCCCATCATGCCCGTCGTCCGCATCACGCGCACGGTTCCCAATGCCTGATGAGTCACGCTGATGTTTCGACCGGCCATGAAGAGGTTGGGGATGTTGCGGGAATAGAAGCAGCGGTAAGGGACCCAGTAGGGCCGGGGGTATTGGGTGAAGAGAGCCACGGAAATGAAGGCGTCGCCTTCAAATCCTTCGTCATAGCGATCGTCCGGGATGTGCACATCGATCGACCAACTTGTGGGCACCGATCCGTCGAGATAGGCCACACTGTTGAGCAGGTCGTCCTCGGTCAGGATCAGGTCGCCGAGAAGACGGCGCGACTCGCGTTTGCCCGCCACGTAGGCAGCCCATTCGATAATGTGGGTCGCGTACTGGCCCCGGTCGTTCTTCAGCGAATCCCAAGCGCCGTACATGGCCCGCAGGTTCCAGTCGCGGATGTACTCAGCCTTCTCGAAAGGATCGTGGTCAAAGCCGCTCTCCCAGAACCACTGACCCAGCCCCGACGGCAGCGGTTTCCCCTCCAGGTTCAGCGCCCAGGGGCATTCGGGGAAAGTGGTGGGCTGGCCCGTATTCACGACCCGCCAGAGGTTCGAGCGTCCCATGTGGGCCGGCAAGGTCATTTCGTGGTCGGCGCCAGCGAGGTAGCCGATGGTGGCATCGCCGGTGCAATCGGCGAACCATCGGCCGGAGACACGATGGCGCTCGCCGGTGCGGGTGTCCTGCGCGATGACGGCGGAGATGCGTCCGGCGTCCATTTCGACTTCATTGGCGCGGTGATTGAGGAGAAGGGTGATGTTTTCCTCGGCAAGGACAACGGCCATTTTCTTGTCGTCGTTATAGTGCGATGCGGGAGCGGCGTTTCCGCCCAGCCCGGAGTCCAACTCGTGCAGAATGTCCCCGATGCGGGGGTACGGCTCGAACTGAATCTCGCCACCCAGACCGACGCGGACCTCGGAACTGTTGTTGCCGCCTAGGATGGGACGGTCCTGAACGAGAGCGACGCGCACGCCGTTGCGGGCTGCCGCCACCGCCGCGCACGATCCGGCCGTTCCGCCGCCGATGATCACGAGATCATAGGTTCCGGCGTTCTGGGGCTCGGCGGGAATCCCCAGCAGACCGCGACGAAAGGCAAGCATTTCAGGATCGGCGTTCGGGGGTGTGAGACCTGCGTCCCGCGTGAGAACAATGGCGTCGCAACGTCCCTCGAAACCGGTTACGTCGTGGAGGGCGACGGAGATCTCTCCGGCAGACAGGTTGAGGGAGCCGCCGCTTTGCCAATGCCAAGCCGCCCCTTCGGCGCCAAAGGTCGTCGGGAGGGGACTGCCGTTGAGGAGAACCTGAAATCGGCCGGGATCACCAGGGGCTCCCCAGGTTTCCACCCAGTCGCGGGTCCGGACCCACACGTGCCAGACCGCAGCCTGGTCAAGCACAGTGGTAGTGGCGGCGTCCTGGACGGGGATTCCGAGGCCGTGGGCTAGGAGAAAGGGCGAGCCCATCTGGTCCATGAACTGCTGGTCAAGGGCCCAGCCGCCTCGGTCGGTGAAGGCCTCGGTCTCCAAGAGGACGGTCTGGGCCGGACTCTGGCTCGCGGACAGGAGTATCCACGCCATTAGGAAAAGGAATAAGGCGGGAAGACGGAAACAGAGCCGTCGGCATGACTTGAGGTTCTTCATCATGAGACTCCCCGGCTGATGCAGGCCGTCGTGGTGGAGCGAAGATTGCGGAGTGTCGTTTCCCAGCGAGGATCGGAACGGGAGGGAGAGAGAAATCGCCGGAACCATTCCGATGATCATTATAGGGGGGCGGGGGATCTTACGCATCAAAAAATAGGGGTCTGGAGTTTTGAGATCGGTGTTTGGGGTCGGCAGTTCTCTGCGTGGGGAGCACAGCCGGGGGCGACTGGGCCACACACCGCGATCGCAGGGACAGGACCCGTTAGGGGCTGTTTTGCTCCCGGAGGGGAATGGTCAAGCGAGCGCGCGCGGGTAAGATAGGCGTCACTTCGCGAGGCGAAGAAAAAACGAAATCGAGGTCCTGTCATGATCAAGCCCCTCTTTGCCCAAGGTATCTCCCACCAAACTCTTCTCGCCCAGGCCGAGCCGTCGGGCGTTAGCACCCTCCGTGTGACTGGTCCGGAGGGCTTTTCTGTCGGACAGCATGTCTTCTGCTGCGAGTCCGACGGCTCGGAGCTCGAGTACGCGGGATGCGTGACCGCCGTGGATCTGGACGCGGTGTCGGTACATCTGCCCCTTCTCCAGGGGAAACAGAGCGGCGGCCTGGTGTGGTCGGCTGAGTCTGTTTTTCAGTGGCAACGCATTTCTGCCGGACCTTTGCACCGGTCGTTTCAGGAAGGGATCCGCAGCGAACACAGCGTTGGCGGAGCGGTGTGGTCGGTACGCACGGGCGACCCTTGGCGGGAGGATGAGCTGTGCTTCCGCGGCCTTCTCCGGAGTCATTTTGTTGCGTTCCGCCAATGGCTGACCGAGAACGTGCGGGGCGGCTTGGATGATTTCACATGGGTGGACGAGGCGCGCGACGTGGCCCGAGTGCGTCTGACAAATACGGAGTTTTTGCAGGTCGAGCAGGTCCCGAGGGTCATCGAACTGCGACTGAAACTGGCGGTTCTGGAAGAGGGAGGCTACGCCTGAGCCGCCATCGGGTGGGGAGGAGGTTCCACCCGTTATCCGGCCGTCTTCCCCGCCCGACATGTCTGACGAAAATCCCCCCCAACAAGGAGAAGAACGATGCGAGAGTTGACTGCCCTGGCTCAGACCGAATCCATCCGTCGCGGACAGGACGTGGCGTGGATTTTGACGGTCTACTGGCCCGACGGTCCGGTTTCCTACTCCCACCGGCCGATCTCACTGCCCGATGGCGAACCGGTCCCCATTCTGATCGAGCTGGGAAATCTCGAGGTTCGGGGAGCCGACGCGTCCCTGTCCGCCGCGCTCCCCTCTCAATTCCTGCGCATCTCGCTCGCGATGGACGGCCCGGAAACTCCTTCAATCCGACAGCGCCTGGTTCAGACCGATCCTGAAGGTTTGGAGGTTTCGTGGGGAGTGATCTTCCTCGACGCGGCCCAGAGCGCCTGTCTCTCCGATCGGGTCTGTCTTTTCCGTGGGATTGTCGAAGAGACGGCGATCGTCCGGTTGGGACTGAAAATCAGTTGCCTCGATCTGGTTTCTGCCCGGGGCCGACGACTCTTCGGGCGTCGTCTCTCCCGTCACGAAGCCCCCGAGCCCGAAACGGCGGCGGAGGGTCAGATGCTGCCATGGGTTTTCGGCGAAATCGGCAAGGCGGAATTGGTGGAATGGCGAACGGGACGGGAACTGGTCC
>JABMPG010000380.1 GCA_013203855.1 bacterium | reverse complement strand
GGATTATTCTTGCAAATCGAACCGAACGGCGTTAGTTTCTGGTCCTAGTAGCCTGAGATGGCTAAAGGCTTACGATCTTTTCAGGATAGTGTGTTTGATTTCAAAGTGGCGTTCGGCTTCTCCCGGACGCCGCTTTTCTGCGGGCTTGAGGCCTGTGCTGGAGGAGTTTCTCAAGATATGGTGGCCTGTGGGTTGCAGGGAGTTCTGCCACCGAACCGATGTGTGGCTCACTGACATTTGGCTTCTGATCGCGTAGATCACCGCCGATTTCGAATGGCCGCTCGGTTCAGACACGGCCTTCCCGGGCTACGAAGAGAGCCAAAACTTTTTGACTCCCTTTTCGAGGCTGCCTATAGTGGTCCACGGCAATGCGGCGGTTCGGGCTTAACTGTGTGATTTGGCGGGAGGAGTTTCTTACCATGAGAGAGATGAAACACCAGGTGGACTTCTGTGTGGTCGGCGGGGGGCTGGCGGGGATGTGCGCGGCGATTTCAGCCGCCCGACATGGGGCGAAGGTGGCGATCATGCAGGATCGTCCCGTTTTTGGCGGCAACGCATCGTCGGAGATCCGAATGTGGGTCTGCGGGGCTCGGGGCAAAGATACGCGGGAGACGGGGATCGTCCAGGAACTGATGCTGGAGAACTGGTACCGCAACTCGGAGCATGTGTATTCGATCTGGGACAGCGTGCTGTATGAGAAGGTCCGTTTCGAGCCGAACATCACGATGATGCTGAACTGCAGCTGCAATCAGGCGGAGATGGATGGGAATCGGATCAAGTCGATCAAAGGTTGGCAGTTGACGACGGAGACGTGGCACACGGTGGAGGCGAAGATTTTTGCCGATTGCTCGGGGGATGGGATTCTGGCTCCTCTGTCTGGCGCCGAGTATCGCATCGGACGGGAGGCGAAGGACGAGTTCGGCGAGCAGTTGGGGCAGGATCAGGAAGACAAGCACACGATGGGGATGAGCTGTTTGCTGGAGGCGCGCGAGCTGAACCGGCCCGTGAAATACACGCCGCCTTCGTGGGCTTTCACTTTCAAGACGAACGCGGATCTGCCTAACCGGGAGCATGATTTCCGCCGGACGAACTATTGGTGGATCGAGTTGGGCGGGGATCAGGATTCGATTCATGACACGGAGGAATTGCGGGACGAGTTGCTGAAGATCGCTTTCGGGGTCTGGGATCATATCAAGAATCAGGGCGACCATGGCGCGGAGAACTGGTCGCTGGACTGGGTGGGATTTTTGCCGGGCAAGCGCGAGAGCCGGCGGTTCATCGGCGATCATATCCTGACGCAGGTGGACGTGCAGAATGAGGGCCATTTCGACGATATCGTCGCCTATCACGGGTGGGGGCTGGACGACCATCATCCCGGCGGGTTTCACTACCGGGGGAAGCCGAACATCCATCCGCTCTGTCCTTCGCCGACGGGTATTCCTTTGAGGAGTTTGTATTCGTTCAATATCGAGAATCTGATGATGGCGGGGCGGAATATCAGCGCGAGCCATATCGCTCTGAGTTCGACGCGGGTGATGGCATCTTGCGCGGTGATCGGGCAGGCTGTCGGGACGGCAGCGGCCGTTGCGGTGCGTCATGGTTTCACGCCTCGTGAGGCGGCGCGGCAGAAGATCATGGAGATCCAGAATCGTCTGATGGAAGACGACTGTTGGATTCCGTGGCACGAGCGGTCGATCCCGGAACTGTCTCGTGAGGCGGAACTCAGGGCGTCTGAGGGTGATCCCGAGCCGCTACGGAACGGGGTCGACCGGCCAATCGGCGAGGTGGACAACGGTTGGCGGGGCGGGCCGGGCTCGTGGGTTGAGTATAGTTTTGACGAGGTGAAGCCGGTGAAGATGCTGCGTTTCGTTTTTGACAGCGATCTGGATCGGACGATCAGCGGCGCGCGGGTGATGAGTCTGTACAGCCAGCATCCGTTCGATCTGGCGCCGCTTGCCCCGCCGGAGTGCATCACGAAGGCTTTCCGGATCGAGGCGCAGGATGATCGGGACGAGTGGGAGGTTGTTCACGAGGAGATGAACAACTATCAGCGTTTTATTCGCATTCAAATCGAGTTCACGGCGAAAGCGGTGCGTTTTGTTCCGTTGGAGACGTGGGGCGCGCCGGAGTTCCATCTTTTCGCGTGGGATGTCCGATAGGGAGAGCCGGTCTGCGCGTTCGGTTTGGAGCCATTTCGATATGGAGGGAAACATGTCTGAGAAAGCCGTTGGGAAGAGACCTAATGTTATTTTCATCCTTGCCGATGATATGGGCTGGGGAGACCTGGGGTGTCATGGGAATGAGGATTTGAAAACGCCGAATCTGGATCGGTTAGCGGCCGAGGGCACCTTGTTCACCCAGTTTTATGTGAACGCGCCGGTGTGCTCTCCGAGCCGGACGGGTTTCATGTCGGGAACGTATCCGAACCGGTTGCGGATCCACCATATCGTCATGCCGCCCGAAAAGGGCAGGGAGTATGGCGTGCCGACCCATGTGGACCCGGGCGCGCCGATGGTGACGCGCCAGCTTCAGAAAGCAGGTTATCGGACCGGTCATTTTGGCAAGTGGCACCTGAGCACGAGTTCTCCCGAGGTTCCCGACCCAGGCCAGTATGGCATCGACGACCATCGGACCTTCGTTTCGAGCGGTCCTTCGTGGCCCCAATTCCAGGGCGGGAAGCTCACACCCGAGTTCTGTATGAAGTCGTCGGAGTTGATCTTTGACGAGGCGATTCGATTTGTTGAAGAGAAACGGGACGAGCCTTTCTACTGCAACGTGTGGACGCTGGTGCCTCATGCACCGCTGAACCCGAGCGATGAGCACCTTGAGTATTACAGTCATCTTCGTCCCAATGCGGGGGTTCCGCATCTGGCGGCTCGGCAGATTTACTATGCGGCCGTGACGGATATGGATTTTCATATCGGCCGGCTTCTGGATAGGTTGGAGGATCTCGGATTGAGGGAGAATACCATCGTGATATTCTCCAGCGACAACGGTCCGGAGGACATGGTGATCCAGAACGCGGGTTATGGCGCGGCGGGAACGACCGGGCCTTTTCGAGGACGCAAACGGAGCCTGTATGAGGGCGGGCTGCGGATGCCGTTTATCGTGCGCTGGCCCGAGCGCGTTGCGGCCGGACGAGTCGACACGCGTTCAGTCACGGCGGCGGTCGATTACCTGCCGACGATCTGCTCGATCTGCGGGGCGGACCTGCCGGAGGGTAAATCGCTGGACGGCGAGGATGTGAGCGATATCTGGCTGGGAGAGACGAGGTCGCGCAGGCGTGACATCATGTGGGAGTGGCGTTTTACCGTTTTCGGGCATGTGGTGCATCGCAGCCCCCGTCTGGCGATTCGGTCGGGGAACTGGAAGCTGGTTCTGAATCCGCAAAAGGATCGGGTCGAGTTGTATGATATTCCGAACGATCCGACTGAGCTGAGCAATCTGGCCAAGGACAATCCGGAGGTGGTGGAGCGGCTTTCGGCCAAGGTGATCGAGTGGCACAAGACGCTTCCGCCGGGGCCGACCGCCGATGTGTGCGGGAGCAATTTCTATCCCATGCCTCAGGAAAATCCTGGACGAAAGCCTGTTTGATTTGGCGCCAACTCGGATTGGAGGTGAACCATGCCGGAACCGCCTGACCGTTGGAAATGGTTTTCGGAAAGCCGCTTCGGTCTTTTCATTCACTGGGGGCCCTACGCGGCTCTTGGGCGGGGGGAACAGGTTCTCTATCGCGAGCATCTGGACCAGCGGGAATACGCTGAAGCGGCTTGCGCCTGGCGGCCTTGTTCCTTCGACGCGGAGCGATGGGCGGACGTGGCGCGGCGGGCGGGGGTGAAGTACGCGGTCCTGACGACGCGGCATCATGACGGTTACTGTCTGTGGGATTCCCGGCATACGGACTACACGAGCGCGGCTCAGGCCGCGAAACGCGATTTCGTGAAGGAATTTGCCGAGGCGTTTCGAGCGGCGGGGCTGCGTGTGGGTTTCTACTATTCTCTTGGAGACTGGCGGATTCCGGGCTTCTGGGAGGGGCCGGGGCGGAATCCCGAGGGGTGGGGGATTTTCCGTCAGTACGTTCACGACCAGGTGCGGGAACTTCTGTCGAATTATGGCCGCGTGGATGTTCTCTGGTTTGACGGCGCCTGGCCTCATACGGCTGAGGATTGGGGCGCGCAGGAGATCATCGAGATGGCCCGGGGACTTCAGCCCGAGATTCTGATCAACAATCGGTTCGGTCCCTCCAAAGAGGAGCCGGGCATGGGAGAGGTGAATCGGTCGTTGAAGTTGGGCGATTTCGGAACGCCGGAGCATGAGATCACGGCCGATCCGAACCGGCTTTGGGAGTCATGCCAAGTCAGCACTTGGCGTTTGTGGGGCTATACGGCAGGGGAGCGTTGGCGTGGGGCGGACGTGTTGCTGGACACGCTGTGCCAGTCGGCTCACAAGGGAGGTAACCTGTTGCTCAATGTGGGGCCGGATGCGGAGGGGCATTTTCCGAGCAAATTTGTGGAGCGCGCGCTGAGAATTGGGCGTTGGCTCCAGTCGCACGGCGAGGCAATTTACGGAACTCAAGGGGGCGATGTCACGGAGTTTGTCACGCGAGGGTGGCAGACGGTTCGGGACAACTGTCTGTACCTGATATTCCGATTCTGGGAGGGCGGGCGCGAACTTCGTCTTGCGGATCTGATGACTTCGGTGTGTCGCGCGACGTTACTCGGGTCGAATCAGGAACTCGAGTTTGCGCAGGAGGAAGGTGAACTAATTCTCCGGGGGTTGCCCAATCAGCCGCCGACGGATCTTTTCCCGGTCATCCGTCTCGAGTGCTCGGGCAGGCCGGAATCGAACGAGTGGGGCAAGGATCGTCTCTGGCAGGGGGATCCGCT
>JABMPG010000379.1 GCA_013203855.1 bacterium | reverse complement strand
GCCCGGATGGTAAAGACTTCGGCGAGGTCGGTCCTATCGTGGCCCCGAGCCATCCCGATGCAATCGAGGCGGCCCTGGACAAGAAGTTCAAGAAGAAGGGCGCTCCGGAGGGCGTGGAGGTGAACGCGCGGACGGTGGCCGAGTTCAACGAGACCGAACTGGCCCGCTGCCCCGAGTGCGGCGGCGATCTGACGGAGGCGCGCGAGTTCAACATGATGTTTCGCACGACCGTGGGCGCGGTCGAAGAATCGGGCCTGCGGGTCTATCTCCGTCCTGAGACGGCCCAGGGCATCTTCGCGAACTTCGACAACGTCCTGACGACCATGCGGCGCAAGCTGCCCTTCGGCGTCGCCCAGATCGGCAAGTCCTTCCGCAACGAAATCACTACCAAGAGTTTCATCTTTCGCACGCTCGAGTTCGAACAGATGGAAATCGAGTTTTTCGTCATGCCCGGCTCCGACGAAGAATGGTACGAGCACTGGCGGCAGGAGCGTTTCAACTGGTACAAGTCCCTCGGCATGCGCGAGGAAAACCTGCGCCTGCGCGACCACGAGCCCAACGAACTCGCCCACTACGCCAAGTGTTGCGCCGATGTCGAGTTCCAGTTCCCATTCGGATGGTCTGAACTCGAAGGAATCGCCAACCGCACGGATTACGATCTGAAACAACACGCGAAATTCTCCGGCAAGCGCCTTGATTACTTCGACCAGCCCAACGACCGCCATGTTGTCCCGTACGTCATCGAACCTTCGGCTGGCGTGGACCGGTCCTTCCTGGCCTTCCTGTGCGACGCCTATCGCGAGGAAGAGGTCAAGGGCCAACAGCGCGTGGTCCTGGGCCTGCATCCCGACCTCGCGCCCATCAAGGCGGCCGTCTTCCCCCTCCTCCGCAACCGCCCCGAACTCGTCGAGAAGGCCCGGAACCTTACCCACGACCTCCGTAAGCACTTCCCCGCCCGCTACGACGACACGGCGGCCATCGGCAAACTCTATCGCCGCCAGGACGAAATCGGAACCCCCCTCGGTATCACCGTCGATGTCGAAACCCTCGAAGATCAGGCCGTCACAGTCCGGCATCGCGACACGATGGAGCAGGACCGCGTCTCCCTCGACAAGGTCTTGGATTTCGCGAAAGACAAGCTCGACGCGATGCGCAAAGAAATGACCCGATAGCCGAAGCTTCACCCTCCCGGTCCCGATCTCCGCACCTTCTCAGAGGATGCGGGGACGCCCGAGTTCGCCGTAATCTAACCCGCTCAAACTGCCGATAAGCTCGCCAGACTCAACATCCCGGACGGCCCGTGTTTGTCATCGCGGCCCAAGCCGGGACAGAAGAACCCGTTTTGCCCGAACGGGGATGGGATGGCAGGATGGCGAAGCATCGGATCTTATTCGTAGACGATCAGCCCAAGGTTCTGGACGCCATCCGGCGTGTCCTGAAACCACTTCAATCTGAGTGGGAGACCGTCTATGTCGCCGACGCCCAGGACGCCCTCGACACTCTCGAACAGAAGCCCTTCGACGTGGCGGTATGCGACACCCGCATGCCGAGCATGAGCGGGACCGAACTCTTCAAGAAGCTCAAACAACGCTACCCCACCGTCGTCCGGGTCGCCCTCTCCGGCCACAGCGAACGCGAAACCGTCCTCAGCCAAGCCCGTACCGCCCACCAGTTCCTCATCAAGCCCTGTGACCCCGCCGACCTCGTCGCCATCGTCGCCCGGGCCTGCCGGATGGGACGACTCCTGTCCTCGCCCCGGCTGCGCAAGATGATAACCGAAGTCGACACTATCCCCAGTCTCCCTTCTCTCTACATCGAACTCATCCGCGAAATCGACTCTCTCAACTCCACCGTTGCCTCCATCGGAGGAATCGTCTCCCGCGACCCCGGCATGACCGCCAAGATCCTTCAGCTCGTCAACTCCGCCTTTTTCAGTCGGGGACGCAAAATCCTCAATCCCGGACACGCCGTCAGCCTCCTCGGGCTCGACACGGTCAAGGCTCTCGCCATCTCCATCCACGCCTTCGCCCAGTTCGATGTTTCCAAGGTCCGCGAAATGACCCTCGAAGACATCTGGAGCCACAGCCTCGCGGTCGCCGTTTTCGCCAAGTGGATCGGAGTCTCCGAAGGGCTGGACAAAGAAGCCCTCGACCACGCGTTCGTCTCCGGCCTGCTCCACGACGTCGGTATGCTCGTTCTCGCGGACAAAATGCCCCTCGAATTCGAAGAAGCCATCCGAATCGCCGCCCAAGGCGAAGTCGATATGTCCGAGGCCGAACGACAAACAGTCGGCGCGAGCCACGCCGAACTTGGCGCCTATCTCCTCGGGCTCTGGGGGCTTCCCGATTCGGTCATCGAGGCCCTGGCCTTCCATCACTCCCCAGCCGACAGCCGAACCAGCCGACTCTCTCCCCTGACCCTGGTCCATGTCGCCAACGTCCTCGCCCAGGAATTCTACACCTGGCAAACCGAGCAGAAACCGGCCGAAATCGATGAAACCTACCTCGCCTCCCTCAACCTTCTCCACCGCCTCGACCCCTGGAGAGACGCCTGCCGAGCCGCCATGCGCGAGCAATGGGGTTACGCCTGCTAGCAAACTCAAAGCAAACCCGGGACCGGTTTGACTTGCAATTCCCCCGTCTTTTTTGCTTCAATAAATTCAGGTGACGGGAAAGAAAAACCGCTTCCCGTGAAAATGGGAAGGATCCAATAGATTGTCGACGATTCGCATTGAACAACTGGTAAAAACATACGGTGGCCGCACCGTCGTCAACCATGTCGACCTCGAATTGTCCAACACCGAGATCGTCGGCCTCCTTGGGCCTAACGGCGCGGGAAAAACCACCACCTTCAACATGGTGGTCGGCATCATCCGCCCCACCAGCGGCAGGATATACTTCGACCACCAGGACATCACCGCCCTCCCCATGTATCGCCGATCCCGGCTTGGCATGGGGTACCTCGCCCAGGAAGCCTCCGTCTTCCGAAAACTCACCGTCCGCGACAACATCCTCGGCATTCTCGAATGCCTCCCTATTTCGCGCAAAGAACGCCTCGAACGCCTCGAATCCGTCCTCGAAGACATCGGACTCACCCACCTGATCAACAGCTACGCCTACACCCTCTCGGGCGGAGAGCGACGACGCGTGGAAATCGCGCGCGCCCTCGTCACCGAACCCAAATTCATGCTCCTCGACGAACCGTTCTCGGGAGTCGACCCCAAGGCGGTCGAAGAGCTCCAGGTCG
>JABMPG010000378.1 GCA_013203855.1 bacterium | reverse complement strand
GGCATGGCCTGGGTCGACGTGGATGCGGGCGGCGGGGGCGTCACGGTCGAAATCTCCTCCGGGGGAGAAAAGATCAAATCCCTCACCGCCCAGCCCGGCCACACCGTGACCCGCTTCGAAACCCGCCTCGAAGGTCTGACGGCCGGCGACGTCATCCAGGTCTCCGCCGTCCCCCAAAGCAAATCCAGCTACCGCCTGGGCTTTAAGATCGCCTTCGGCACGCCCACCTTCGCCGGAAAAAGGACCTTCGACCTCCACGACTTCGGCGCGGTCGGCGATGGCAAGACAAACGACCTCCCGGCCATCCAGAAGGCCATCCAGGCCGCCCAGGGCACCGGCGGAGGCGTCATCCGATTCGACGGCGCCAAGACCTATTACGTCAAGGGCGGTCACTGCTTCCACATGGACAATACCGCGAACATCAAGATCGAAGGCAACGGTGCCAGACTTGTCCTCCACCCCGCCTTTGAATTCGCCGTCATCCGCCATTCCGAAAACATCCAGATCGACGGCCTCACCGTCGCCTACGATCCCCTCCCCTACTTCCAAGGGCATATCAAGGGATACAACATCGCCCCCGGCAATCTCTCCATGGACATCGAAGTGCCCGACAGGTATGCCGTTCCCAAGACCGGGAAATGGCTCAGCCGTCAATTCAGCCGCAGCTTCTGGTTAGAGCCGGGATACAAACGGGTCGGCAGCGGCCAGCATCTCTACCTGGACCGGGTCGAGGCCCTCGATTCGACCGGACGCAGCCTTCGCGTCTATTTCCGCCACGACATGGGAGCCCGCCTCCAGGACACCAAGGACCACCACGCCATCGAACTCATCGTCCCCGAGAGGGATTTCGGCCACCGTTCCGACAACGGCCTGGGCTACTGCTACATCCATGACTGTGGCCGCATCGCCCTCAGCAACATCCGCGTTGAAAACTACTGCAACATGGGTTTCCTGCCCATGGACAACTGGGGGCCCATCACCTTCTCCAACATCGACATCCAGACCCCTCACCCCGAAACCGAACTCTTCGTCGGCTGGCGCGACGGCTGGCATGTCCACGCTAACCGCTTCGGCATCTTGATCGAAGACAGCGTATTCGACGGCGGCATTATGTACGACGACGTCTTCAGCCCCTACCTCGTCCTGCCCGACGTCGCCGCCGCCGCTGGAAACACGGTCAAGTTGGACAATGGCCGCATGACCTACTGGCACCCCGGCGACTGGATCAGCTTCTGGGACACCGACCAGATGAAACGCCTCGGCATGGCCCGCATCGCCGCCATCCAGCCCGGCGATCCGGTCGTCCTCACCCTCGACCACGAACTCGATCTCCCAGGAGTCCGCTACGCCCTCAACGAAGACACCTACAACCGCGACCAGGTCGTCCGCAATTGCGAAACCACCCCCTTGGGAAAAGGGGCATCCGTCCGCCTCCGCACGCCCATCCATTTCCAGAGCTGCAAACTCGACAACATCCACTTCTGGACCTACTCCGGCGAGAACCGCTCCCGCCCCCGTAACGTCGTCTTCGAGGACACCTGCATCTGGGACCGTCTCACCCTCAACACCGACAACGCCTGGACCATCGCCTTCCGGAGATGTACCCTCGACAAGACCATCCTCGAATTCGAAAACACACCCAAGGCCGTCGTCGAAGACGTGCAGTGGACCCACTCCCAGGCCCCCATCATGCGCCTGGAAAAGGCCAGCAACGTTTACATCTCCGGAAACACCACCCGAAACGGCCAGACGGACCTGGCTCCCTGGATCGAGAAATCAGACGACTCGACGGTCCATTTCGAAGCGGGAGCTGGCCTCGAAGAGTGGGATGGAGACCGGTAGCGACTGGCCGCAACCCGGATGACCGCTCTCTCAACTCAAGGAGAGACAAGGAGAGAAGGGATGAGAATTCTCGTTCTGGCAATCGTACTGGCGGTTTTCGGAGGGCTTGCAAACAATCCGGAGCTGACTTTCTTCAAGAAGACCCGGACCGAAATGCAGCAAGATCCCCAATACCCCGCATACCACTACCTCGTTCCCGAGCACAACAGCGGCGACCCGAACGGGCTTTGCTACTGGCAAGGGAACTGGCACCTCTTCTATCAGTACCGCGCGCTGAACACACCTGGCCTAGCGGTCAGTCCCGACCTGATTCACTGGCAAGCCCTGCCCCTATCGCTTTGGCCGACAGTGGGAAAGCAGTGCTTCTCGGGCAGCGCTCTCGTTGAGGACGACCGAGTGCTGGTCATCTACCACGCCACCGCCGCGGGCAACCAGATCGTCAAAGCAAACGATCCCCTCTTGCTGGATTGGAAATACATCGGCAAGAACCCGGGCCAGGAAGCGACGATTGGCTATTCACCAAAAGATTCGAATGGCTACAAGACCTACAGCGTCTGGTATCCTTGCATGTTCAAAGACGGCGACATGTATTACTCAGTCGTTGGCGGCAGTATGTACTATACTCCTGCCGGCAACGTCATGGGACCCAGACCCAATCTGGGGAGTCATCTGCGCCGTGCCACCTGATGGCTGTTTTCATCGCCAGACTTGATCGACTGGAAGTACGACGGGCTAATGCTCGAGAACGATCCGTTCACCGAACTCGGCGACGACGGCTCATGTACGTATCTGTGGCCGCTGGGCAAGAATAAGCATCTGTTGATCTTCTTTTCGCACCGCATCTACGGTCTCGGCGAGTTCGACCAATTGACAATCACGCCTGGGGGGGACACCGACTC
>JABMPG010000377.1 GCA_013203855.1 bacterium | reverse complement strand
TGTTTCTGCCGGCCGGGCGCGAGGAGACGGTTCGCGAGTTGGAGAAAGCCAGTAGGAATATGGTTGAAATGAGACAGAAATGGGTGATTCCGCCCTTCGAAATACCGTCGGGAACTGCGGGGGCACTCCTCGATCCGGAAGCAGCCAAAGCTCGCTTCATTCGGCTGTGGCATTCTGTGAGCAGACCTGGCGGCTCTCTCTTCGAGCCACCCTTTCGCGTTCTCACCCAACAGATACCCGGGAATCCGACGATTCTTTTCTCGGACATTGAAAACCGTGTTTTGGCGGACCTCAGACGCGGCTTGCCCCGCCCCACATATCCGTCTCCCCGCCGTGAGGAACCCCTATCCCTGTCTTCAGCCCTGGAGGAAGCGGATGATCTTATCCTGTGTTCGAGAAATTGGATCACGAAGGCGAACTGGTCGAGGGACCAAGGCTACAGGCGGGCGGTGGAACCTTACCTGACCAACCTCCTCAATCTGGCTGCTGTTCAGGCCGGTTTGTCGGATGATGTTGAGAAAACAGATAGATATCTGGCAGTCCTTCTCAAGGACTGGATGAACCGGTTCGACGACGAGATCGGGTGGGGCGGGATCAACCCTTTCAGCGTTTCCCTGGGCTGCCCCCAACGTCTCTTCGCACTTATGCCCGAGGCGTCCCTGGCCCGGGCAGACGCCATGTTGGAGAGTTACCTCATGACGGATGACGAAATCGAGCAGTGGCGGCTGGCTGGTCTGGACGAGGCTCGGAGAGGCCTGATCGCGACGCTCGAGGGGGCGGGCCCCAACGGCTATCAAACGGGAAGAACCTATTTGGACCTCCCGGCCTGGGCATGGCAGCAGGCCAGTCTTCCTTTCCTCCGTCCCCTGGCGGTCAAGCAGGCGGAACATTTCTTGACGGCGTTGAGAAAGAAGGATATTCCCGAAATCCTTTCCACCCGCGATTCGCTGAGCGGGACCATGAGGGGCATGCAACTGCGATACGCGTCCGGGAAACCTCTGCGCGAACCCCTCTGGCTGATCGACCAGGTTCCCCAGCTCGGGGGTGGCCGGTTCATGAGATTGGAACGGCCCAACCACTTCATCAAAGGGGCGGACGAGGGGTTTTTCCGATCCTTCATCGCGAGCCATGGGTACCCCGCCGTTGAGATCAACACGAAAGTCCACCTTCTGAGACTTACCGTGGCGTACGCACGTTTTCTGAAAGCAAGCAAACGCCCGCCGGAAAGTGTGGCCGAACTGGTCCCGGCCTATCTTCCGCCACTCTACCTGCGGGATTCCGAAGAAGATGTTTTCTGGTGCGAGATCTACTATCCTCGAAACAGGGCTCCGGGGCTCCTCTATCAGACCAGCGATTCAGTCCCGGGGTCCCGCCTGTCCCAGGCCGAATCCCATTTTCGCGAGAAGAACGCCTACCGCTTCCTCGGGTCCGTCGAGGACCTGCGCCCCTATATCGCTGACAACGAATGGCGAGAGTTAGCCCCTCGAGACATGCCCGGCGGTCCCGTTTTTTGCGTCTTGCGAACCGATCTCCCTATCTTGCCCGACCTGCTCACCGGAACGGGATACAACGGAGCGGAGGAGATGATGAAATCGGCGGCGAATAAGCCGATCCTGACGGTTTCAACGTATTTCCCCGCCGACCCGCCCGATCCGATCCAGTACGTCGAAGAGATCACCGGCATCCGGGTGGGCGGAGAAGGCGCCTCGCAAGAGGCGGGTCGCATTGGACAGTCTGAATAGGAGCAAGGTAGCCACCGAGAACACAGAGGACACAGAGACAGAAAACACGAAAGGACGCTCACGATGGCGGAGCGGAAGGTTAAGCGTTGGTATTCGCCAAAGGGCGATGAGAGTCCCGAGTCGAAAGTCTCGGACGCCCGAATCGAGATTCTTGGGCTTCCACAGACGCTGTTGAGAATCCGTGCGTGCTGCTTCCGTCCTGTCTTTTCTCTGTGTCTCCGCGACTCTGCGTGAAACTGGAACTCGCTTATCGCGCCAACTCCAGTCTGGCAGCAATGCAAAGATGAACAGAATCCAGAAAACAACCTTGAACACTGAACTTTCGAACACTGAGCCCCAAACTTTCTCGACTTTTTTCCCAACCTTTCGCCGCCATCGGACACTAATCTTATAGAAGGCAGGAAGAGAGGTCCCTATGGAACCGATCGACATGCAACTTTTTCGCAGGGCCCGCAGGGGCGATCGGGAGGCTTTCTGGCGGCTGGTGTTGCCTTTTCGCGGGTTGATTTACTCCGTCGCGGCCGGGATGTCGCACGATCCCGAGCAGGCCCAGGAGGCGGTTCATGACGCGCTTCTGAAGGCCTTCCAGGGCCTGCCCGACCTGCGGGACCCCCAGAAGTTGCCGAGCTGGCTCTATGGCATCACGCGAAACCTGATGAACGAGCGGGTGCGGCGCGAACAACGCCAGCGCCGGGCCATGGCCGGGCTGGCCCGTCAGCCCGCGCCTGTGGTCGCCGTGTCGGAAATCCGGGAACGGGAGGCGTGGCTGGAGCGGATGGAGGGCGAGATCCGCCGCCTGCCGGAGCCCTTCCGGATCGTTGTGGGCCTGAAATATCTGAATGAATCTTCGTGTCGTGAAATCGCCGAAATCTTGGGTCTGTCCGTTCCCGCCGTCAAGTCGCGTCTGTTCGAGGCGCGCAAACTTCTGCGCGAGCGCATGGAGGAATCGGAAGTGGACGGAAAGGAATCGAAACATGAAATGCCATAATCTGGAATCTTACCTGGCCGACTATCTGGAGGGGGAGCTGGACGCCGCGCGCGAGGCCGAACTGCTGGCGCACGTCGAGGAGTGTCCGGTCTGCCGCGCCGAGTTCGAGGCCCATCGCGAGCTGGACGAACGGCTCGGGCGGTTCTTCGCGCTGGAACGCGAGAAAGCCGAGGCGGTGGCCAATCCGCTGCCGGAGGAGGCAGCCGCGCGCCGCGTGACGCCCGTTTATGCCCGGCCGTGGGCGCTGGCCGTGGCGGCGATTCTGGTGGCCGTCATCGGTTTCGCGGGGTGGTGGGCCTACCGCCATTCCGTGCCGACCGGGGACATGCCCCTGGCGACTCTGGCCCAAGCCGAGGGGGCCGTGCTCCTGAAAGACGGTGACGGCTATCGCGCCATCGCGCCAGGCCACGTCCTGCTCCAGAACGACAAGATCAAGGTCGGCGCGAAGGGCTATGCCGCTTTCGGTCTGCCCGGGGGAAACACCCTCGAGGTGCGGGGCGGCACTCAACTGCGCCTGGCGGATTTTCCCGACCGGTTCGAGGTCCAGATGGACCGCGGGCAGGTCTGGGCGCACCTGCCCGAGCGGCCCGAGAAGCGATTCGTCATTCAGACCGCCCACCTGAAAGCGATCGCCACCGGCACGGTCTACGGCGTAGCCGAGGGCATCGGGCGTTCCGAGGTCCAGGTCGCCGAGGGAACCGTCGTCATCGAATCGAATGGCGCGCGCGAAGAGGTCGAGGCCGGAGAGAACTTCTCCTCGGGCGACACGACCGGCGAAGATCGGACGGACTGGCTTTCCTGGAGCCGTTTCTCCGCCCAACTGGTCGAACTCTTGCCCGCCTTGCCCGATGACACCGGGACGCGGCCCCTGCGCACCGTGAGCACGGCGAGCGCTTCGGCCCTGACCGCCACGTCCGCCGCTGTTGACCCCGTGGATTATCTTTCCACCGACACATGGATGTTTGCCGAGGTGGCCGACTGGGGCGAAATTGTCCGCGAGTTTACTGCCACTGACTACTCAGCCCTCCTGCGCGAGCCGACGGTTCGCGACTGGTGGGAGGCGGTCGGCGCGCGCAAGGCCTTCGATGAACTTCTCAGCCAGCGCGAGGTGAAAAACTTCCACGAGATCGTCAAACTCCTGGACGGTCCCATGGCCTGGGGGATTCGCGACGACGGAGAGTTCGTGATCATAGCGAGCCTCGGGCCCAACGAGTCCCAGGTGCGGTTTCTGATCGACAACATGTTCGCTCCGGAACCGGTGGAGACCCTCGATCCAGTCGAGGCCGAAACCCGTCGGCTGTGGGAGGAAGCCGGGATCGAGCCAGGCGAGCCAACTCGGG
>JABMPG010000376.1 GCA_013203855.1 bacterium | reverse complement strand
GACCCGGAGTGCGCGGTCGAGGCGACGCGCGAAGTAGTCGAGGTGGAGTCGCCCTATGCTGTGTCGAACTCGCTGGCCTTCGGCGGGAACAATACGGTTCTGGTGATAGGGAGGCCGTCATGAGCGATGGGGCTTCTATTCTCGGAATCGGCGTGGTCTCGGCCCTGGGATGCGGCGTGGACGCCTTGCGGGGAAGCGGCTGCCCCGCATCGAGAACGTCGAGGTGGCCTTGCCGGACGGGACGCTGAGTCTGCCGGTGTATCGGGCCGAGGCCGAGGGGCTGGAGCGGTTCGTGGCGAAGCGGTCATTACGGCGGATCGATCCTTTCGCTCGGATGGCGCTTCTGGCGTCTTACCTGGCGCTGGAGGATGCGGGCGGGGAGCGGCCATCGCCGGAGCGGATAGGGGTGGTCTTCGGAACGGGATACGGTTCCTTGGGGGCGACCTTTGCGTTTCAGGACAGCGTGATCGATTTTGGGGATAAGTGCGCTTCGCCCACGTATTTTGCGAGCTCGGTCCATAACGCGCTGGCCGCGCAGGTTTCTATTTCGCTGGACGTGCAGGGGCCATGCCAGACCCTGACGGGTTTCGAGCAGAGCGTGGGGACTTCCTTTGCGCTCGCGCTGAGCTGGCTGCGGGAGGGGAAGGCGGATCAAGTTCTGGTCGGTGCCGGAGACGAGTATCACCCGGTTCTCGGGTATGCGCTGGCCCGGCATCCCGAATTTCCGAAGACACCCAAGCCGCCCGTGCGCCCACTCGACTTCGATACGTGTTCTTATCTGCCCGGAGAGGGATTTACGGCTTTTCTACTAGGGCGGGAACGTCCCGGCGAACGGGCTGCCTACGGCAATATTTCGGTGGAGTTTCGCGAGGGGCAAGCGTTTTCGACAGGCGACCCGGCTTCAGTCGTTTTCGTGGCAGGCCAGGGGCGGCGGGAAGAGGGCGCGTTCTGGGATTGTCTGCGGCAGGCGAAGGCGGGAGGCGTTCGTCTGGGGGCTCATGCGTCGCTGTATGGATCTTTGCCGACAGGTCAGGCTTTTGAGACGGCGATTGCGGCCCTTTGCTTTCGGGATGGATGTCTGTACACGGGCGACGGCAAATCGGCTCTCGAGCCGGGCAGCAGGATGCTCTGCGTGGGTCGAGATGGCAGCCGCATCGTGATTTCTGAGACTTATACGCTTAAGGATTTGTCGAAACATGTGAAAACCCATTGACTTTACCCGGATCAAGTTCTACAAGGGATATGCTATGAGTTGACGTTTTTCAGAAGGGACTTAACAAATTAAGCATGGCCGTTTCCCTTGCTCACATTGCTGCCCGAGCCGGGGTTTCAACGGCTGCCGTCTCCAAGGCGTTGCGGGACCATCGCGATATCTCCCTCGCCACGCGGGACCGGATCAAGAAGATCGCGCGCGAGATGAACTATCGGGGGAATTTTGCGGCACGAACTCTCGTGACGCGCAAGACACTAACGATCGGCGTGCTGGTCGCTTTTCCTCATATTCCGACGGTGGTGGAGCGTTTGCAGGGGATTCAGAAGGCGGCCACGGAGCAGGAATATGCCACGTCGATGGCCTTCCATGGCTGCGAGCCGGAGAGCGAATTGCGCCAGATCCGGTTGCTGGACGGGCGAGTGGACGGTTTGCTGATCACGCCGACCCGGCGGAGTGTGGCCTTGCTCAAACGGCTCCAGGAACTGGCCATTCCGATCGTGGCCATGAGCGAGCCGGTGCCGCGCCTTTCCTGCGATTACGTGGGAGTGGACGATGAAATGGGGGGGCGCCTGGTGATTCGTCATCTCCTGGCGAAGGGGCATCGTGAAGTGGCTTACCTGGGCGATGCGCCGGAAAATGGTTCGGATTCGGCCATTCTAGAGGCCGTTCGCGAGGGATTAAGTTTCGCGGGATGTGGCCTGCCTGACGAGTGGGTCTGTTGGGGCAACACCGTGCGACACAAGGTGGAAGAGAATATGGACCGGCTGATGGGCGGGTTGCGGACCCCGACGGCGATTTTCGCGTGCAACGATCTGGCGGGGGCCTGGGCGGAGCAGTGGCTTCTGCGGAAGGGGTTGCGGGTGCCAGAAGACATCGCGCTGGTGGGTTTCGATGACATAGAGATCGCCACTCTGATCACCGTTCCTCTGTCCAGCGTTTCTCAGCCGAATTTCGATATTGGATACCAGGCAGCGAGCCTGCTGTTGGAACGCCTCAGGCCGGACGCGGCTCCCATGTCGCCCCGGCGGGTGGTGTTCCAGCCCAGCCTGGTGGTCCGGGAATCCAGCGAAAGGTCTCGAATCGATGAACCGCAATCGTCAGGGCCGGGATGATACTATCGTGGAGACGAGTCGGCCCCAGTACGCTCTGGAGAGCCATGAGGACGAGCTGTACCATGAGCTGCGGGTGAAAGACGATCTGGCTCACGCGCCGGAGTTCTATGCGTTTCTGGACCATTCCTGGGTTTTCAATCGGGCCATGAGGTGGATCGAGACTCCCGGCGGCGGTCTGATCTGCCACGAAGCTGCTGGCGATCTTCTCCTGAGCGGTCGGAACGGGGTTTCGGAATGGTTCACCGGGCCCGGGAACGATCTGCGACATGCTGGGGATGAGACCCGTTTCGAGAAGAAGTCTTCACGAAGACGGGACTGCGTGGTTCTGCCCGGCTTTCAGTTTAATGTTCAGCAGCATCCGGTGGTGGAAGTGGAGATGTTCGAGGCGCGGGGAAATTGGCAGTTCTGCGCTCTCATCAAGGGCCGGAGCGGGCCGCCTTTTCTGGCTGGAGTGTGGGAATCGGGCCCGGGGCGGGCGAGGTTTG
>JABMPG010000004.1 GCA_013203855.1 bacterium | reverse complement strand
GGCCTATGTCGCCTACACGCCCTGTTTCCGCCGCGAAGCCGGGGCCGCCGGCAAGGACACGCGCGGTATGCTCCGCACCCACCAGTTCGACAAGGTCGAAATGGTCCGCACCGTTCTGCCCGAGGAGTCCGACAGGGAGCTCGAAATCCTTCTCGGACACGCCGAGAATATCGTGAAGTCCCTGGGTCTCCCCTATCGCATTCTGGAGCTGTGCACCGGCGATATGGCTTCTCAGGCCGCCAAGTGCTACGACCTCGAACTGTGGGCGTCGGGAGTCAACCGCTACCTTGAAGTGAGTTCCTGCTCGAACTGCACCGATTACCAGGGCCGTCGCGCCAACATCCGCTTCCGGCGCGAAAAAGGCGCCAAGCCCGAGTTTGTCCACACCCTCAACGGCTCCGGCGTCGCGCTGCCGAGATTGATGATCGCCATCCTGGAAAACGGGCAGCAGGCCGATGGGAGTGTTGCGCTGCCGGAAGCGTTGTGGCCGTATATGGGGTGTGAAAAGATCGGGTAGGGAGTTGGACAGACTGACCGGCGGGGGGCCGGTCCCACACTTTGGATGTGGCACAGTCGCCCTCGGCTGTGCATCGCGGGCGAAGAATCATGGTCCACAGATGCGATCTCGGCGTGCACACACCCTCAAAGCCGCATGGGCATCCGTGAACCGCATCCCCCGCGCCGCGAGCCGATCCAGGTTCGGCATCGGAATCTTCGACTGGGGGTTGTTGCTCCCCATGTCGTCGGCGAGGATGTAGATGATGTTGGGGGTCCTTTTCGACATGCGCTTCTCGTTTCCATTGCGACCTCATGAGATGGGAGGCCCAGAGTATCTTGCCTCGATTCCTGCGCGAACCGGAACCCCTGACAGCCCCCTATCGGGGTTTCGGATGGTTCTCTCTGTCTCCCAACAGTCCGACGAACTCGCCATCGGAGATCTCTCTGTCCTCATACGGATAATCGTCATGGACGTGCCAGATTCCGTTCACTATGTCTACCCAGTGGAAGGGGCCAACACGGAGGCAACAGGGCAAAATGAACTCCAACACAAACGGACTGTTTTCGTATTCGTTCTTTATGAAGAACTCACCCTTGGTATTAGGGATGAACCAGGGTTGGTCACCAAACGAAAACTGCTTCGAGATGATTTCTGAAAGTTGGCCAATAGCCTCTCGAGCCAGTTCCTCATCTTTGCCTTGCTCGTCAACTTCGGGCCTAAAATGAATGGCGCCGTGTCGGGTCTTTCCCAATGCCGAAAAGGACTTTGCTACACCCGGCAGGAATACGCCCCATGCATCTAAAACTCCGATGGCCTTCCCCCAGTTATCAAATGAATTCTTATCACATACTCTCTTGTATTCAATCTTCCCAGCGAAATGCTTCCGAAGGCGGATCACTAGTCGGTTCAGTATCCTTTCTCCCAAGGCGCAGGTCGCGGTCAACGCTGGATAGAAGGCTCCCGTGATATACGCATCACGGGCTTGTCGAAGAAACTTGTTGTGGTAGGAAATGACGGAGAAGGGAATCAAACCTCGATCTCTAATAGCGCGCGAGTTTCCCGTCGAAACAGTCTTCCCCGTAGGATCTGCGAAGTTGGGCGATGATCTGATTCTGCTTGGCCTGCATATTCTCCTTTGCTTCGATGGTCCAGTTATCCTTGATCTCAGTGTTCAGAATGTTCGCCCGGGAATCGAAATCCATCTTAAAGAGTCGATAGCGCTTAAATGCGTAATGCGGGATAGACTGCGACGGGTCCTTCATTTTGCCCTCACCATCGTTCGAACATATGGCCGCCAAGCAAGAAGCCGGTCGCAATTTGCGACTACCTCGTTCCCAATCCGCCTTCCCCCTACCCCTGCTTCTTCCACTCCGTCGTTCCGTCGGGTTTGTCCATGAGTTCGAACCCTAGTTCGGTGAGTCCGTTGCGGACCATGTCGGCGAGCTGGAATTGTTTTTGCTTGCGGGCTTCGGCGCGGATTTTGAGGAGGAGGTCGAGAAGTTGGTTGCTCATGTCTCCGAGGGACGTCTCGACCAGAGTGAAGTCGAGGCCGAGGATCTCACCGCCAAGTTTGTCGAGGAGCGCGCCGAGTTGGGCG
>JABMPG010000375.1 GCA_013203855.1 bacterium | reverse complement strand
GACAAGAGAGAAGCCGGATTCCCGATATCAGGTGGCCGCGACGGATCTTCCTTCCTTCTTTCTTGCCGAAGTTTCCCGTGAGTGTCTTCATATTTCTCTGCGGGATCGACTGGGGCACGAACTCCATGACGCCCGCGTGACCCGTTCAGGCGACTGAGGCTTTCGTTGACAGTTCATCCCCACCGTGGATAATGTGTGTCCATTCACGGGAGACGGTCCCTGCCTCCCCAGGAGATCCCATGCATCCGAAGGTTCTGACAATAGCCGGTTCCGATTCGGGCGGCGGCGCGGGTATTCAGGCCGACCTGAAAACCTTCACCGTGCTCAAGACCTACGGACTGTCGGTCATTACCGCCCTTACGGCCCAAAACACGCTCGGCGTGCGGGACGTGCTCGAAACAAACCCGGATTTCGTGGAAGCCCAACTCCAGGCGGTTCTCGCCGATATCGGCGCGGACGCGGCCAAGACAGGAATGCTCGCTTCGGCGGAAACGGTCGAGGTCGTCGCACGCGCCATCGAACAGTACGGCATCACGCGGCTGGTGGTGGACCCGGTGATGGTTTCCAAGAGCGGCCATCACCTCCTCCGCCCCGAGGCAGTGCGAACGCTGCGGGATCGCCTTCTGCCCCTGGCGGCAATCCTGACCCCGAACACGCTGGAAGCGTCCGTGCTCACCGGATCGGAGGAGATCAGCTCCCTGGACGACATGAAACGGAGCGCGGAGGCCATCTGGAAACTGGGGTGTCGGGCCGTGTTGTTGAAGGGCGGCCATCTCGGGGGCGAGACCTCGGACGATCTGTGGTTCGATGGCAAGGTCTTTCAGACGCTACCGGCGCCCCGTCTCTCCAATCGCCATACACACGGGACAGGTTGCACCCTTTCGGCGGCTATCGCGGCCTTTCTCGCGCGCGGACTTGTCCCCCTCGAAGCCGTCCGATCCGCCAAGGAGTACCTGACCGAGGCGATCCGGCGCGCGCAGCCCCTCGGCGCGGGGATCGGGCCGGTCGACCATCTCTGGCCGCTCATCGCCGGGGAATAGCCACGGGCATCTCGCTTTGAGATCACGTGGGGCTTGTCCGCGTTTGACGCCGTTGATATAGTGCGCGGAAACCCGGTCAGTATTTCCCTCGCTGATCTGGAAACTCAAACAAAAGGCTTGGAATGACCAACCTCGCAAACCAATCGCAGGAAATCGCCACTTTGCGTCTGCTTTTCGAGATCAGTCGTATTCTCGACAGCACGATTGACATGCACGAAGTGATCGGACCCATCCTGAAAACCATGGCGGAGCGGATGGGCATGCTCCGGGGAACCATCACCCTTCTCGATCCCGCCTCCGGGGAGATCAACATCGAGGCTGCCTATGGCCTTTCTGAAAAGCAGAGGTTGCGGGGCAAATACAAACCCGGCGAGGGCGTTATCGGACGGGTCGTCCAGACGGGACAGCCCGCCGCCGTGCCGAAGATCTCGGACGAACCCCTCTTTCTGGACAGAACCGGCGCTCGAAAAAAAGTCCGCAAAGAGGATATCTCCTTCCTCTGTGTCCCGATCAAACTGGACAAGCAAGTCATCGGCACGCTGAGCGCCGACCGTCTTTTTGTCGAAGACGATTCGCTCGAAGAGGATCTGCGCCTCCTGACGGTGATCGGCTCCATGCTGGCTCAGGCGGTGAATCTGCGAAAGATCGCCCGGGACGAACAGCGCCGGCTCATGGACGAGAATTCGCGCCTTCAGGCCGAGCTCAAGAATCGCTATCGCCCGCAAAACATCATCGGAAATTCCACCGAGATTCAGACCGTCTGCGATCTCATCGACCAGGTTTCCAAGAGCACGGCCACCGTCCTCATCCGGGGAGAAAGCGGAACCGGCAAGGAACTGGTCTCCAGCGCGATCCATTATCACAGTTTTCGGGCCTCGAAACCCTATGTCAAGGTCAACTGCGCCGCCCTGCCCGAGTCCATTATCGAGAGCGAGCTCTTCGGCCACGAGAAGGGCGCTTTCACTGGTGCGGTAAGCATGCGCAAGGGTCGGTTCGAACTGGCGGACCGCGGCACGATCCTTCTTGACGAAATCGGCTATCTGAGCCTGCCAACCCAGGCAAAACTCCTGAGAGTTCTCCAAGAAAGAGAATTCGAGCGGGTCGGAGGAACCATAACCATCAAAGTGGACGTCCGTGTGATCGCGGCCACGAATCGGGATCTCGAAGGCCTCATGGAAAAGGACGATTTCCTCCAGGATCTCTACTATCGACTGAACGTCTTCCCCATTCACATCCCTCCTCTCCGGGAGCGAAAGAGCGATATTCTTCAACTCGCCGATCTCTTCATCGAGAAATACTCCAAGATGCACGACAAGCGGATTCTGCGGATCAGCACCCCGGCGATCGACATGCTCATGAGTTATCACTGGCCTGGAAACATCCGCGAGTTGGAGAACTGCGTGGAACGTTCCGTTCTGCTCAGCAGCGACGGGGTGATTCACGGACATCACCTTCCCCCCACCCTGCAGACAGCCGAAGCCAGCGGCACGATTCACCAGGGCAGCCTGGAGACCACTCTCGAGAACGTGGAGCGGGAGGTGCTTACCGATGCGCTGAAATCCGCGCGAGGCAACCGGGCGAAGGCCGCCCGGGCGCTGGGCATCAGCGAGAGGATCATGGGGCTGCGCGTGGACAAGTACGGGATTGACGCCAAGCGGTTTCGAGGCACCTGATCTCGCCGCGCATTCCTACCGATTTGTCGGACCCGAACGACAGAACCTACTATTGCGTAGGAGTCGTCTTTCCAGTCCGGCGGCATGATATAGGACATAGTCCCTGTTTTATCAGTGTTCTATATCATATTTGATTTTTGGCATTGGCTTTGCGTTTTCGATTGGAGGATCGTCGCGGAGATGGTGTGCGTATTTTCGCGCGTGAGGGAGTAAGTTGCAGGACCTTTTGAGCCTACCGAGAGACAGGAGAGATCCATGAACGG
>JABMPG010000045.1 GCA_013203855.1 bacterium | reverse complement strand
GTATATCCCGCCCGAACAGGCGGCTCGGGTCATCCAAGGCGTCCGGAACGCCTGCGGGCTCTTGCTGCCCGCGATGATCGGAGTCTTCGTCGATCCCGCTGTCGAGGAGGTCCAACGGGTCCGGGATATTGCCGGGTTGGACGGCGTCCAGTTCTCGGGAGACGAGCCGCCCGAAGTCCTCGCGGCCGTCAAGCCCGTGCGCTTTCGCGGACTCTCTCTCGAGACCCTTGATCGACTGGGCCGATACGAGGCGGAGGCCTACCTCTGCGACACCCACGATCCGGTTCAGAAGGGAGGAACGGGACGGGGCTATGACTACGAGGCCTTGGCGTCTCCTGTTACCCGCTATCCGATCATCGTGGCGGGAGGTCTGACCCTGGAAACCGTTGGCGGGGTTGTGCGGCGGCTACGCCCCTGGGGCGTGGACGTCTCAAGTTCGGTGGAAATCCGGCCCGGCCGGAAAGACCCCGGCCGTGTGGAAGGTTTCATCCAGGCTGTCCGCGAGGCCGATCGGAAGGGATTCCGGGAGGAGAGGGCCTGAAGGAGCGTGAGGTCGGCTGGCTCCGGTGCTGTGCAAATCTGGCGTTTCCAGTCCATCGCCCCTCTCAAAAAACCCGGCAAAAAGGCGATTTTGTTTGACATCCCCCTGTCCCATTGGATATGAAAAAGGAGATTGGGGATGGACCCTTTCCGGTGAACCGGAGAAGGAGGGTAAGTGCTGTCATGAAGAATATTCTTTTCGGCCACACTCGTGTGCTGTCCATGGCGCTTTTTCTCGCGGGCATCGTGGCGATTCTATCTATTGCGGGGCCAGCGGCGGCGCAAGCGGAGTTCGGGATAGCGCCTCCGGGAGCGTTGGACGGCATCAGCGGGGGGCCGGTAGGCGGAGGGGGTGCGGGCATGAATGCGCTCCAGGGCCTCCAGAACCTTCCCCCTGGGCAACAGCCCTTTCCGGGCGGCGGCGCCCCCGGCCAGTTCGGCGGTTTCGGCGGCCAGCCCGGCCAGATCGGCGGCTTCCAGGTTCCCGCCTACCAGGCCCCCAGACGGCTCCAGGCGATTGAGGGGCAACGCATTTTCGACGCGATCTCCTATCGTCTCAATCCCGCCGATTCCCGGATTCTCGACGATCCCCGACGTCTCGAAGTCATTGAGGAAGAGAAAAGCGGCTTTTCCGATGACGGACGCACCCTGGGCGACCGGGAAGCGAATGACGGCCTCTGGTCCCGGATCATCGAGCCCGCGAGCACCGACGAATACACCGGCGGCCTCTCTCATTTCTACCTTTTGCGCATCATCAACATGCTCTCCGCCGCTCAGCAGATGAACCCTTTAGAGTTCTTCGGACTCAACGCCCTGACCTCCGAGCGCTTCAGCAAGATCGAGAAACGCGCCGAGCGTGAGGCCGACCGAGATGACCGAATCTACCAGGTCGATGCCGAGGGCAACTTCCGGGACTGCTGGTCCAAGAAGTTCCTCGATCTGTTCCGGATCGAGCAGGGAAATCCTCACAGCGATTTTTTCCCGCTCTACATTCCCCAGCCACCTCCGCCGCCGGCGGTTCAGCCGCCGCCCGGTTGGCTGCCTCCCCAAGCGATCAAGACCGGTGTCGAAGCCCAGATTGAACAAGCCTTGAACCTATATCGCGCTGCCAACCCAGAAGGCTTGACCGAGGAAGAGTTGGAAGACCGGATCGACGAACTGCGCGGGGAACTGCTCGACGATGAAGAAGCGCGCAACGAGTTCTTCCGTCTGTATGGAATCGAGGCCGCACCGCCTGCTCCGGGAGGCGGTTTCGAGGGCGGCGGCTACTACCAGATGCCCGCGGCGGGCGAATTTATCGGCGCCTGATGACGAAGGCAAAACAGCCGGGCGCTCAGTCGGCCGGAAGGATCCGAGATGTCGCAAGACAAGAGTGTCGTCAAACCCAAAAAAAGCGGCAAGCAAGCCGAGAAAAACCAAGAGCTGATCGATACAGCTTCGCGGATATCGAATCTCTGGATGGAATTCCGGAAGTGCCTGCGCATGGCCTTCACCACCAAGCCGGTAACTCGCGAACAGGAACAGGGCTTTCTGGATCTCAAGAGCGGCCTGGCACGTCTCCAGCGCTCGCTCGCTCAGAGAATGCCCGAAGGCTTTCGCTACGGCTCCAAAGGCATGCACGACCTGATGGGGTCTTCCATCAGCATTGCCACACTGCGTGAACTGCCCACGAACGACAAGAAGCAGCTCTACATCCGCTGGCACGAGGCCCACATCGCGCTCCAACACCTGATGGGTATTCTCGACCTCCTCGCGGAGGGCTACCCCGTCAGATTCGAAGCGCTCAAGAAGAAAACCGGAAATCTGAAAGAAGACATCGGGCTTTCGGGAGACGGCAAGCAGAAGTCCAAGAAGAAATCTGCGGTCGTGTTTCTGATTGTCGTCATCGCCTTGGGAGTAGGCGCTTGGTTGTACATGAGCAAAACCTAGGGTGAACCGGCCCAAGCCGCGTTCCCCCGCACCATCAAGCCGTTCCCTCATCCCGCTCGCAGTCTGGAAAACGGGCTATTCTAACTTCGGAGGAATCCACCGCATGCTCCAGTCCACCTATTCGCGCTTTCGAGTGTTGCCCTTGGCCCTGGCGCTGCTTCTTGTGGTCCTGGGCCTGTCCGGCTGCGCCAAACAGCGGGCCAACTACTCGCTGAACAAGGCGAAATCGCGACTACAGGAAGCGCGAGAGGTCCACAACGCCCCCCAGTATTCTCCCGAGCAGCTCGAGACGGCCCAGAGCGCTATCAACCAGGCCCAGCAGGCATTCGACCAACAGAACTTCGAAGCCGCACTCGACACCGCCAAACGAGCCTCCGAACTCTCCAAAGACCTCCTCGACCTCACCGTTCAGCGACGAGCCCAAGCCCTCAAAGAGCAGGCAACCAAGCATGTCCAGGTCGCTATCGACAACCAGGGAGAGACCATCGACTCTGTTCTCTATAACCAGATCACCGAAAATGACCGAAAGGCCGCGGAGGCCCTCGCCAAGCAGAAATACGAGAAAACCATCGAACTCGCCCTCCAGGTGAAGACCGACACGGATACTCTCCTCCAGGCCCTCAAACGCGATGTCGAAGAACAACTCAACCAGGCAAAATCGCTCCTGGACCAACTCCTGCGCGAGCAGGGCCGAACCGAGGCGCCCCAGTACGTCACCGACACGGAGACGAAAATCGCGGAGATGGAGCAGCAGATATCCTACGAGCAGCGCCGTTACCTCGACGCGAAGCAGACCTTTCGCGAGATCCAGACACTCGTCGAAAACGGCATCACCGAAGCCCGCAAGAGCCGTTCAAAGAAAAAGATCGCCAACCTCGAGCAGAAACTCCTCAGGGCCCGCTTCGAGGAAGCCGAGAAATACCACGGCGACTTTCTCGCCAGCGTCGACAACCAGTTCGCCGCCATCACCCGCAACTTCTTCAACGAGAACTACTTCCATGTCCTCGATGCCGCCGACCTCCTCGAACCCCAGATCGACCGCCTGATTCTCGAGACCTGTATTTTGGCCGCGAAGGACCGCATGAACCAGATGGCCAATGCCATCGCTTCCCTTGATGCCGACAAAGTTCGCGAGTTCCTCCCCGGCCGGCTGGAAAAAATGGAGCAAATGCTCGAGGAAGCCCAGAAGGAGTTCAAGGTCGACCTTTTCGACGAGGTCAAGCGCATTGCCCAGCAGGCCATGGAAGAAAAGGAACTGATCCTGAAAGACTTCAACAACCTCGCCGTCCGCGAGATTCGCGACGCCTCCGGCGAACAAGCCGCCGCGGAGCAGCTTCTCGAGGGAATGGGCAACATCTTTGGAATGCAGGCGCCCCTCTCGGAAGATCCCCAGCGGATGAACTTCGAAAACAGCAAACAGGCCCTGCGTGCCGAACTCGCGGAGATCGTTAGAGACTCCTCGATCGTGCTCGCCGTTGCCGATGTCCAGCGGCAGGACGAACAGTACAGCATCGCCATTGAAAGCGCCCGCCGAGTCGTCAACAATTCCAAGTATGTCATCCACCAGATCTATCACACCCTCGCCCATAACAACGTCATGACTATCGCCGAGAGAGCCTCCCGGGTCGCCGGAAACGGCGGCGCCCAGTTCGCTCCCGACGAAATGCAGCTGGCCCGCGAAAAACTCCAGAAGGCTCAGGAGATGATCAACCAGGAAGAGGCGAAGGGCCAACCCTCGCGCGAAGATATCTCCTACGATCCCGACGCCTACAAACCTGCCGTCGCCCAGACCGCCGAAGCCTTCGCCGAACTGGAAACAGTCATCCAGCGGGTCAAGTTCGAAGTGACCAAGAAGATCGAGCTGGCCGGCCAAGCCATTAACCGAGCCGAAGCCGACCAGGCCAACGTCTACGCGCTCGGCGATCTGGCCACCGCCCGCCAGACCCTTCAGAACGCGCGAGACCTTCTCGGAAACGAACAACTCCACGCCTCCGCCCAGCAGGCCGACGCCTCGCGACAGATCGCCCTTCAGGCCAGCGTCCGGGCGACCCGCGCCTGGGCAGACGAAGAGCTCAACGCCGCCACCCAGGCGCTCCAACTCGCCACCGACGCCAACGCCCCCACCTACTCGCCCGAACGCTACCGGGACGCCCGCGGACGCCTGCTCACCTCCCGGGAGATCTACCAGAACGCGCGCTCCATGTCCGGGCCCCGAGAGTCGGCCGATGCCTTCCTCGAAAGCAAGACTCTCGCCGTCGAATCCACCCAGCCCGCCACCGCAGCGCGAATCGCCCCCATCACCGCAGCCAATCAGGCCATCCTAACCGCCCAGCAATACAACGCGTG
>JABMPG010000044.1 GCA_013203855.1 bacterium | reverse complement strand
TCAGTGGTGGGTGATACAGGATTTGAACCTGTGACCCCTGCCATGTCAAGGCGCGGAATGTGCAGCACTGAGAGGCAAGTACAGCAGAATCAGCACGTTTACAGCAGGAAGGAGGCATTTACAGCACCTACGTCACCCCAAAAGGGTGGACGGTCGGGGTGGACGCAGCAGGGGCTTTGCACCCGCAAGTCAGCGTCGTAGTGAGACCAGACTCGCAAACCTGATGAAATTGCTTGATGGCGGCTGGAATCGCTCGACCAGAGATGCCAGAGATCTCTTAGTGCGACTCGGAACAGTCGATCCCCCCAGACACGCCGGGCTGTGGGTCTCACCTCTTGAGCACGCAAACTTGCTGACGCAGGGCGAGATTCTCGAGTACCAAATCCCGTCGAGATTGAGGGACGCACACGAGCGCAGCGAGGGGCAGAGCCAGCCTGGAAAGAGGTGTTTCTGTTGTCATGGGCAGCCATGCTGCCGACCATCACGAAATGGCGCGCGTACCTCAAGGAAGCGGGCGTTGAGGAGATGCTGGCCGAGACGATCCGCACGGGGCTGCGCGGGGGGTTCGTCAAACGCGCCGACATGGCGCGGGTCAACGTGAACACGACCGTGCAGGAGAAAAACATTCGCTTCCCGACCGACGCGCGTCTGCTCGATCGTTCGCGCGAACGCTTGGCGCGGCGCGCGCAGGCGCGGGGCATCGCGTTGCGCCAGACGTATGCGCGATTGGGCAAGCGGGCGCTGCGCAAGCATTCGGCCTACGCGGCGGCGAAACAATTCAAGCGCGCCAGGCGCGAAGAAAGAAAGCTGCGCACGTATCTGGGCCGGGTCGTGCGCGACATCGAACGCAAGGACTCGCGGGCGGCGGCGGGAATCTTGAGCGGGGAACTCGACGAGGCGCGGCGGCTCCTCGCGCAAAAGAAAACCGACAGCGGCAAGTTGTATTCGCTCCACGAACCGCACGTCGAATGCATCGTCAAAGGCAAGGCTCACAAACGCCACGAATTCGGATGCAAGGTCGGCTTGGTGACGTCGGCCCGATCGAACTGGATACTGGGTGCCCAGGCGTTTCACGGCGCCCCTTACGACGGACACACGCTCGCGGCCGCGCTCGAACAATCCGAGCGCCTCACGGGCGTGGCGGCGCGCCAAGCGGTGGGCGACCTGGGCTATCGCGGCCACGGCTACAGCGGCGCGTGCCACATCGAGATTGTCAAACGCCGCCGCAAAGGCGTCCCGCGATCATTGCGCTACTGGTGGAAGCGCCGCTCGGCCATCGAACCGGTGATCGGCCACGTGAAATCCGAAAGCCGCATGAACCGCAACCGCCTGAGCGGCGTGAGCGGGGACAAGCTCAACGCCATCCTGTCCGCCTGCGGGTTCAACCTGCGCAAGCTACTGAGGGCGTTTGCGCATATCCTGGATTTTTTGCGCCTCATCTTGGGTGCCGACGCAAAACAGCGACCGGATTGGCTCGTGCCGAGCGGCGCTTTGGCCCTCGCGGCCTGAGGAAAGGCATTATTCAGCATCGACTATCTCATCTTCGTTCGCGAATCATTTCCACGGCGAGCACGGTGAGCAGGTCGAGACTACTGAGATGGGCGATCACGCCGCCATGATCGGCGCGGGCGGCGCAGCCGTCTGAAGGGGCTTTCAAATGATTGCTCCCTTAGGCGCTGCCTCGCAGGGCATCAGCCGCAACTGATCTCCGCCCGTTTTCACGGGCTCTCTTGTCGTTGCTTTCTGTAGTCTGTGGGCGTGCAGCCGTAGTACCTCTGCATGAGATGGTGCAGGTGGGATGGGTCGGAGAAGCCCCATTCGCCGGAGACCGTCTTCACGGCCAAGTCGGTCCCAGCGATCTGTTCAGCTGCGCCGTGTACCCGATAGCGAAGGGCGAACTGGCCGAAACTGACCTGCATCGCCTTTTGAAAGACACGGCAAAAATGCCCCCGGCTCATGCCACAGGCTCGGGCCGCCTCCGCGCCGGTCACCAGCCGACGGGACTTGAAGACCAGGTTGATCGCGGGGCCGATGGAGTTGAACAGGGGTGTCGAGTTCTCCCTCCCTGTTGGCGATGATTGCCTTCGGGCAAAGAGTTCCAGCAGGGCCAGAACATAGAGCCGGGGGCGCGCACTCTCCGGCCGGCCTCGCGACACCCAGTCGAGGAGCCTTCCCACCAGAATCTCCATTTCCTCCTCATAGCCGACCGGTCGGGGCGGGCGCTCGAGAAAAGGCAACTGAAACGATCCCAGCCAATCCACATGGGGCGCTTCCTCGAAGGCCAGGCGGGCCAGCATGGGAGGCCAGAGCAGGATCAGCAATTCCTGGCAGGGAGCGGAAACTGCCTGTCCGCCGTGGGGCTCCCAGATGCCCGAGAATCGGGCTTCGCCGGCCCGGTAGATCCGTTCTCCCCCCTCATGAACGATGCGCTTTGCCCCTCTGAGCATAACGCTGATCTCCACCTCGAAGTGCATGCTGAAAACAGGTCGGCTCTGGACCTCATCGATCGTCTTCACCCCGACTCGGACCGGCACCGCCTCCGACAGATGGAGCGGAACGATCTTCGATACTTGCGCGATCCAAGGCTCCGGATCTGTCATCGCCAGCCTCTTTCGAGTCCCACGGGCCGCCCGTGAACATGTGACAAATCTACAATTCTTTGGGTGGAATTTCCAGACATATGGACTCGACACGATCCCCCCAAACCTTCACACTAACCGGAGCGTGCCTGTCGCGGCTATTCCCTCTTCTGGAAAGGACTGTTCCATGGCTTACAAATCGATCGGCCGGTTCACAGGATGTTCTCGCGCACTGGCCCGTGCCATCCTGCTGACCCTGACTTTGATCACCGCCTCCAGTTTTTCGGCCGAACCGCCGTGGCCCTCGGAACCAATCCCGGTCTCTCCCCGGGAGGGAGTCATCGGGGCCCTGTGGCTCAAGGTCAACCATCCGGACTGGCGCTGGGAGGGAAAAGCCGGCGAGGGGGTGTCGTTGCCGCTCTCTGTCGTTCGGCGTTGGAACAGTCTGGGCTTCGGCTTCACTGCGGACCGGGAAGGAGCGCAGGCGGTTCTGACCCGTCCCTACGAGTTAGCCATCGGGGACTACACGCAACTTGTCCTGCGCGTGAGCCCGCCTCCGGACACGCTGACGTCCCTCGTGGCAAGAATTGACGGCGAGGAACGAACTATCATCGACAAGACGCCGCCTGACCTCGTGGAAATGGAACTGACCGGCCCGATCTCCGGCAAGCGCCTGGAGCGCATCGATATCATCTTCACCGTTCAGAAACCGGGCCGGGTCTCGGCCAGCGTAACCTGGATACTGCTCGAGAAGCCGGACGTGCCGGGCTACGTCCCGCCCGAACGACCGTTCGACGGAATGCTGGCCGAGCCTGAGTCGGCTGTTTTCGAACCGGGCCTCGGTCTGGCTATTCGGGCCGAAGACATGCCCCGGCTTCGCGAACTGGCGGGATCGCCCCTGTTCGCCGAAGTCTGGGAACAGGACGTGGCGCTGGCGGAAGAGCAATTCCGCCACGATCCCCGAAAGCAGCTGCGACGGGCCAGCATGTACACCCGACGCCATTGCCGGATCCGCGAGTGGGAAGCGGTGGACATCACCCGCAACGGCCTTGCGCTGGCCCTGGTGGGCCTGGTCTCCGAGAACCCCGAATACATGAGGCAGGCTGCAAAGTACACTATCGCCCTCGCCCACGTGGAGCACTGGGAGGAGGGGTTTACCCATTGGTTTCCCATCCAGCAGCAATACCACGGTTCTTTCGGCCCGAATGTTGCCACGCTGGAGGCGTCCTTTCTCTTGGACTGGACCTGGCACTGGCTCAGCCCCGAGGGGCGGGCCTTCGTGCGCACATCAATACGGAACAAGGGTCTGCCGGGCATCCGGCGGGGCCTCGATGCCATTGCCAACCAGTCGATCCGATACCATCGCGGCCTGATCCAGGGGACTCTCGCCGTCGCGGAATCCCCCGACGATCCGGCCTTGAACGAGGAGGTGATGACATACCTCGAGGCGCTCAATGCCAGGCTCGAAAACACCGCCATCTGGCCCGACGGCACCTTTGTCGAGGGAATGGCCTATGGAAAGGGGACTCTGGGCACCACGATCATGGCGTGGCAGGCCATCCACAATCGGCTTGGCGTCCCCTACGAGGATATCCAGTCTCAGCGGGTCGTGCCCGCCATCCAGTTCATGCTCGAAATGGAGCGGGAGGTTCCCACCCTTTTCGCCGCCTGGGCCGCCGGACCTTTGGGCTCTGACCTGTTCGCGGACCAATGCGTCCCCTCTCGCCTGACAGCCGGTAGCGAGCCCTGGGCTCATAGCACGAGTTCGAACGCAGTCGAATACGCGGCCTTTGGCGCGGACTGGCTCTGGGCGCCGAAGTTCCATGCCGATCCGCCCGCTCCGGCACTTCCTCCCTTTTCGGTCTTTTCCGAAGGCGGCTGGGTTTTCCTGGGCAGCCAGAATCCCGCCCTGCCCCAGGTGAGTGTCGAGACGGGAGTGTGGCTGGGGGGGCACACCTGGCCGCGAAAGAATTCCATCGCCCTGGAAGCGTGGGGCGAGATCCTTCTCCTCCGGCGCAACATCCTCCCCTATAACGACGCGCGGCATATGGCCACCCGCCGGACCGCCGCCTACAACACCTTCACCCCCGGAGAGCGGCCCCAGCAGATTCAGGGCAAGAAGGGAACGGGCGCCAAACTGCTGGCCGCCGAGGATCTGGGCGGGTTCGCCTTCGTCGAGTCCGACGCCGCCACCGCCTGGGACAGGGGCGTCAAGCGCGCCGTCCGCCGGGTGATCCTGATCCGCCCCAACACCCTCGTCATCCATGACAGCGCCCAACTGGATAAGCCCGAGACCGGCGTCCAGAACTGGAACAGTCTGGGCGAATGGGAAATCGGGCCGGACGGGAATCTCCGCACACAGGTGGGCGATGTCCGGGCCTTGGTTCAACGGGTCTATCCGCCTGAGGTGGCGGTCAACGCTGGCCCCGATTATGTCCACCGCCTCCTCGGGAGCAGGATTGACAGGGAAGGCATGGAATCCCCGGATCGGGAAGTGCCCGTCTATCGCGGCACCTTCACGAACCAGGCCGCCAAAGGCCACGCGATGCTGACGGTAGTGCAGGCCGAATCCCCTGGAGTTTCGACAGCGCTGAACGAGGTGAAGATACTCGGCAACAACACCGGATTGGAGATTTGTGTCGGAGGAGACTCCGGGAACGTCGTGCGTGTTATTCACTATCCCAGGCAACGCTCACAGGATGACCTTCTGGGTTGCCAGACCGACGGGAACCTTCTCGTGGTTCAGGTGGCAGGGGGAGAGATGCAGGCGGTTGTAGTCTTCGATGCCAGGAAGCTGACACTGCCTAATGGAGAGACGTTGACAAGAGAGACACCTGGAGCGCTGTCGTGGGGGAGGGATACCGAGCTAGGCGATTGACCATGGTCAAAGACAGTCTCGAGATCGCCCGGTTGACATTCGCACGGAGGTCTCGGAGAATCACTGCGAGGAGAAAACAATGAAACCTCACGACACCATCAAAGCCAACCTGTTGCACTTGGGCACCAACATGTGGAACGACTGGGACCACCCCGCAGCGGGACATGACGGCGTGCACTATCGTCCCTACCTGCGCTTCGATTACTCTCTCTGGAAGGACGTGACGAAGGGGATGGCCGAGAGCGGATTCAACATGGTGGTGATCGATCTGGGCGACGGCGTTCGCTATGAGAGCCATCCCGAGATCGCCGTCAAGAAGGCCTGGTCCGTGGATCGGTTGCGTCGGGAACTGGAGCGGCTAAGGAAACTGGGCCTGGAGCCGATTCCGAAGCTGAACTTCTCCTCGACCCACTGCACCTGGCTGGGGCCCTACTATCGGATGATCTCTACACCGAAGTACTATGAGGTCTGCCGCGACCTGATCGACGAGGTGTGCGCCATCTTCGGTAACCCCCGCTATTTCCACCTGGGCATGGACGAGGAGACCTGGCGGGTGGCCCAGTGGCACCGCTTCGTGGTCCTGCGCCAGCACGACCTGTGGTGGGAGGACCTGTACTTTCTGGTGAACCGCGTGGAGAAGCACGGCGCCCGCGCCTGGATGTGGGCCGATATGGGCCGGGACTGGCCGGATGTCTATTTCGACAAGATGCCCAAGTCCGTCCTCCAGAGCAACTGGCACTATGGCCCCACCATATCCAGAAAGATCCCGAAAGTTCAGCTCTACCTCGATCTGGACAAATACGGCTTCGACCAGGTTCCCGGCACCAGCACCCACTCCGCCCCCGACAACGCGCTCAAGACCGTCAAGTGGGCGCGACGCTACCTCACCCCCGAGCGGTTCAAGGGAATTCTCCAGACCACTTGGCAGCACACCGTGGAAAAACACCGCGAGGTTCACATTCAAGCGATCGAGCAGGGCGCCAAAGCTTTTGCCCTATTGGGCAAGTAGGGAGCAACGGAACCCATAGAGCAAACCAATATGCGACCAGAAGCCAAGTAATTCCCGACCAGACTGAAAGATCCTTTTCATGGAAGATAGAATCTCACCCACCCCAACCACCACGGAACAGAAACGACGTCTCCGATGGTTCAAGGACGCGCGTTTCGGCATGTTCATCCACTGGGGTGTGTACAGTCAACCCGCCCGCGGGGAATGGATTATGCACCGGGAAGGCATCCCTGTCGCGGAGTACGAGAATCTCGCAGACTCGTGGAAGCCGGGGCCGTATCCCGCCCGCACCTGGGCCCGCCTGGCGCGGCGAGCCGGAATGAAGTACATGGTCTTCACTTCCAAACATCATGACGGCTTCTGTCTTTGGGACTCGAATATGACCGACTACAATGCCACCCGGCGCGGACCGAAGCGCGACTTGGTGGCGGAGTACGTCGAGGCATGCCGTGCCGAGGGATTGCGCGTCGGTCTCTACTACTCCCTCAGGGACTGGCACCATCCGGACGGGGCGAGGTGTGTGCGTTACGAGAAAGCGCGTCGCCGGTTTCTCGACTTTACGCAAGGCTGTGTCCGCGAACTGATGACCCGCTATGGTCAGATCGACATCCTCTGGTACGACGGTCCCGGCCCGCTTTCGACTCCCGAAGCATGGGAGAGCGAGAAGATGAACGCGATGGTCCGCGAGCTCCAGCCCGACATTCTCATCAACAACCGCTCTCTCCTTCCCGAGGATTTCGGCACTCCGGAAGGCCATCTGAGCGCTGCGCCCGAGGGTCGCGCGTGGGAGGCTTGCATGACCCTGAACGGCTACTGGTGCTACACGCCAACCCCACCCGAGGACTGGCTGCCAACCCGACAGATCCTGCGCATGCTAAACACGGCCGCCGCTGGTGACGGGAACCTGCTTCTCAACATCGGCCCCCGGGCGGACGGCTCAGTCCCCGAAATCGCTGAGGATCGCCTCGAGGCGGTCGGTCAATGGCTTGGGAAATCCGGAGAAGCCCTCTACGGTCCCAAGGACCGGGCCGAGAAACATTTGAGTTGGAGCAATGTGGGTTTCTGGTCGATCCAGGCTCGCACGGCCTATCTCTGGATGCTGCGCGGGGGCTGGCCCGGTCCGACCTTCGCCGTCGGTGGGTTGCGCGTCCCCGGCCGACGCCGACCCGAGGGCGGGCTCGGGGCCGAGGTCGAACGAGTCACCTTTCTTGATACTGGCGAGGAACTTGAGTTCGAGCGCGAACCGGGCCGGATCGTGATCAAGGGCCTGCCCAAGTGCTGCCCCGACAGGATCGCCCTAGCCCCGGTTCTCAAGATTGAGTTCAGAACCCGACCCCGGAGAAAGACTTAGCCGCAACAGGCCGGAGAGCCAGAGACCTGTGTCTACGAAACCGGAAAAGATCTGTGTGATCACTCTGAGGTACCCTCAGAACAGACCGTAGGTTATCCTCGTACTTTCCTGTCCCGCGCCTAGAAAGGGAAGCGCTTGCACATCAAAGTAGACGGCGGCGCGTGGCGGACGGGAGATAACCTCCGGACCGGTTGTAGTTCACACGCGGGAGGAGGAGCCGTCTCTGTGGATGGGAAGTGCCGGCGAAGCAGTTCACGGTGAGGTTACTCTGTTGAGCTGGAAGAACGCATTTCCTCGGTGCCGCTGCGGGAAAGTCTGCCGGTTGCTCAGGCGGCCTTGCGCCATTCCCAGCGATGATGTAGGCCACTATAGCGTTTCTCTAAATGATTTTCCCGATTGAGCAGGTTCTTTGGTTGTCCTCGCGGCGGTTGATGAGCCAGTTCAGGGCCTCGTCCAGGCGCTGGATCAGATTTTCTCGGGTCTTGGCGACGAAGTCGCAAAACCACTCCGCTTTCAGAATCAGCCACAGCCGTTCGATCGGGTTCAAGTCCGGCAAGTAGGGCGGCAGGAAGACTGGTTCGAAAGCGCTCCAGTCGGTGCTTTTCCTCTTGTGCCAGGAGGCGTTGTCGCAGATGAGCAGGTTGCGCGCCCGATCCAGCGTCACGTCCTGGTTGGCCTCCTCCAGAAAGCGTTGGAAGACCTCGCTGTCGCTATGGGTGAACTCCAATGCGTAGAATTGCCCCGTGCGCGGGCAGACCATGCCGCATACATTCATTCGCATATGCTCGCCGTTCTTGGTCACCCGCGGCTTGCTGCCCTTCTGAGCCCAGCGTCGGCGCGGACGCGGATCCCCCTCAACTCCCATCTCGTCGAGATACCACAGGTCAGTCTCCTCGTCCTCAAGCCAGTCGCGCAAACGCTCCCGAAAGGCCTCCCGCAAGGTTTCATCCTGCCGGTCGGGCCAGGGCTGGGGAACTTTCAGGCGAAAGCCCTGCTCGTGCAGCCAGCGCACCACCGTCGAATAGCCCACCTCCAGCTGATGGACCTCGCGCAGATAGCCGTGAAACTTGCGGGCGGTCCAATGCTGCTCGCCGGCCTGTTGGGGTTGTTCGACCAACTGGCGATACTGAGGGCACTGCTCCTGGCTGATCTTGCGCGGGGCGCCGGGGCTCTTGCCCTCGATCAGCCCGTCGATCCCGCGTTCGTTGAAACGCCGAATCCAGTTGCGAATCGTGCGATCCAACTTTCTATATGCAGCCGCCACCTGCTCGACGCTCACGTTCGCCAACAGCATCTGAATCGCCATCATGCGATCGTAG
Source organism: bacterium (assembly GCA_013203855.1). Taxonomy (GTDB): domain Bacteria; phylum Sumerlaeota; class Sumerlaeia; order UBA8349; family UBA8349; genus JABMPG01. The sequence continues at coordinate 650 of JABMPG010000044.1, read as the reverse complement.
CTGGCCCGGGTGGGCGTCGCCAGGGCCGCCGTGCGCAGCTCGTCCCGCGAGCAATTCTCCGGATTGGGTCTGGCCGGTCGCGACGCCATGCCCAGAGTAGAGCACAACAAAAACGATCCAGCTACCGAGAAATGCACCTCATGCGGACAATCTTTCTGAGAAACGCTCTAACACTGCTGAACATCCCCGAGAAGCCGGAATCGGGGAATGCTGAGTTTTGCCCTGCTTTGTAGTACCCGGGGCGGCGGACCGAAGAACACCAGGGGCGAGTTGGCCCTCAAAACGCCTCGGTATCTCGCCGAACGCAGGGTGAAAACTGCGAGACAAAACCATTTCCGCGTCGGAATATGTGAGAGAGGGAGTCTTCTGGATCGGGCTGGACACCCCCCGCCTCCCGATCCCTCGTCCGTATCGACGATGAACTCCAGCGCGCTACACCGCCTCCTCCGCCACTTCGAAGCCCTTCTCGACCGCTGGGAAAACTGCGGCGACACCCTCCCCCCGCATTTGCCCCCCCGACGCCAGAGCCGGCCTCGAAGCCTGCAAACGCGATCTCGCCACTGCCCTCGCCGAGCAACCCCCCTCCAAACCCGAAACCCCCTGACCCATTCCACCTTCTGAATTCCGCCCTGTTGGAGCCTCCCATGTCC
>JABMPG010000374.1 GCA_013203855.1 bacterium | reverse complement strand
TGATGAAGTTGGCGAAGAGTTCGCTGTATCGGTTTTCGCAGCTCAGGGCGATGTTCGGGAGGCGGTCGCGGACTTCCTGGAGGAGTCTGACGGAGCCTTCGCGGGGGCCGACTCCGTTCACCGGGACGACGTCGAATCCGACGATTACGGGGAAATCGAAATGGAGGGCGTCGGCGCTGGTTTCTTCAATGAGTTCCGCCCAAGAGTCGATGAGGCCTTTCCGCACGCCGGGCCAGGCGGGATTAAGGACGAAGATCCGGGAGTCGGGGGGCACGACGCCAAGTTTTCGGAGGGCCGTGTGGGTGCCGTGGTATCGCTCGCGGTCGAGGATGGGGTGCATGGCGATGCCTTCCATCATCTGTGGCCAGTTTTTGATGGGGTTGGGATAGGTGGCGGAGGAGAAGAGGACGTAGGGCATGACGCGGAAGCCGAGTTCGTGAGCGCGGGTGATGTAGTCCTTGAGGGTCTGGGAGGGCGTCGGGTTGGGCCAGTAAATGGCGAGGTGGGTTTCGGCGTCGTATCGCACTTCGCCGCCGGGGAACTGTTCCTCGGCCCAGAATCGGACGTAGAGAAGGGTCTTGGCGGGGTCGACGTATTTCGCGATGGCGCCGAGGCATTCGGGGTTGAGAGTGGTGGCAACGATAAGGCGGATGTTGTTCATCCACTGGGGCTCGCGCTGGGTTTTCGGGATGAGTTTGAAGGCCCGGGTCATCCATTCGTGGTATTGATCGGTTGGGACTTTCCAGTCGCCCTGATACGCGTTGATGCGCCATTCGACCGATTCCATCTGGGCAAGTTGTTCGTAGGGCGGCTCGCTTCTTGACTCGAAGGAAAGGTAGAGGCCACGCTGGTTGCGTCCCCAGATAACGCGCTTGGGGCGCAGGTTGGTGTCTTCGGTTCGGACCCAGAACCCGCCTTTGTTTCCTTGGACAAGGGCGAATTGTGCGTTCCATTCGGCGGGCCAGTTGCCGTGGGAGTATTCGAAGGTTTCGGGTTGTCCGGGGCCGGCTTTCTCATAGGGGCCGACTTCAACTCCGCTCTTGCCGGGGACGATGAGATGGGCCTTTTGGGGGTCGATGCCGTTGAAGCCCCACGCGACGCCGGTTATGCCCTTGTTGGCGAAGCGGGCCTTGATGGTGAAGCAGATGTCCTGGGTGTCGGGATCGACGCGGAATCGGTATTCCATTTCGGAGTTCTGTCGGTCGCCGATGTTCCGGATGATCATGGTGTTCGGATCGGGCGTGGTGGCGGGGGTGTCGGGCTTCACGTAGACGCCGGTTTCTTTCTGGTCGCGCTTGAGGCCGATGTTTGCCACGTTCGTGACGCCTGAGACGGGGCCGAAGTAGGTCTCTCCGGTGAGTTTGTTCGTCAGGGCGGTGAGGGCGCCGTTGGTGAACTCGACGCGGAGGGTCTGGCTTTCGATGGTGGCTTTTGCCGGCTCCCCGTTGAGGGGGCTTGCGGGTGAAAGGAGACTCATCAGAAGAATCATCAAAGGGACAAGGTTTCGCATGTTTTTTGAAAGAGCCTTTCTGTGTTCAGTCTAAGAGGCGCAGGATATCAAGTCCGGCTGAAGCAGGCTGATTGGAGAGTCGAGGCGTGTCTGTCGGCTGTATCTGCGAGGTGGCAGGAGTGAATGAGGAAGGGCATACCTGATGGTCTTTGTTCCGCGATGGAATACGGCGGGGCTTTTCGTGCGCCAATTCATATTGTCGATATTCCGGGTTGAGGGGTCAATGCCATTAGGGTGGACAAAGCGGGCATTCTGGTATACTTTTGTCGCATGGAAACTTACCGGCGCGCGATTTTCCCTTGGTCCGAGCATTCCCTTCCTCCGGGCATGACCGTGTGGGCGGTATCGGTGATGTCGGTTCAGAGCGATGGGACGATGCGGCGTTCGGGGACGCGTCCAATTCATGACCTGCGTCTGGTGACGGCGGGGGAAGGGATGTTCCGGTGCGGAGGCGAGGATTACGTGGCGGGTCCGGGGAGCCTTTTCGCGTTGTACCCGGGCGTTCCCTTCGAGTTTCACGACGATCCGGAATCGCCTTGGGGTCTTTTCGTGCTTCAGATGATCGGGTCGGGTGTGGAGACGTTTCTGAAGGGGGTCGGGTTGAGCCGGGGCCGGCCGGTGGCGCATTGTTCCCGATTGGATTTGGCGGTGCGGCGTTTTGAACTGTTGCACGAGTACTATGGGTTGCCGGAGAAGGATCCGTGGCGGGCGAGCGGGTTGTTTTTCGACCTTGCTTCGGCGCTTCGGGCGGAGAAGGCGGAGTCCGCGCCGGGGCCGCAGGATTCTCTGGTTCGCCGGGCGACGTATCTGACCAGCGCTCTTCTGGAGACGGGGATCGGGGTGAACGATCTTTCCCGGATGCTACACGTGAGCCGTTCGACGCTGAACCGTGCTTTCCAGAAGGATCTGAGGCTGCCCGTGGTGGAGTTTTTGCGGAACGCGCGGGTCCAGCGGGCGAAGCAATTGCTGACGGGGTCGGATGAGAAGATGAGCGCGGTGGCTTTCGAGTCGGGCTTTCGTCAGGAGAAGTACTTTTATCGATGTTTCAAGGAGGCGACGGGGCTGACTCCGGTGCAGTGGCGGGAGAGGGGCGATTCTTAGGCCCAGGCTCCGTCGCCTTGATCCTTCACGGATGCGAAGAAGGCGGCGGCGGGAAAACATAGTTCCATCGGGAGCTCTGTGT
>JABMPG010000043.1 GCA_013203855.1 bacterium | reverse complement strand
GTACATGAAGCCGCATGTAGTCCAGGAAATTCGCTCGCCAACCAACGAAGTCCTTCACCGGGCGAATCCGAATCCGGTGCGTACGGTCTGCTCGCCCCAGACGTCGAAAATTGTGTTGAACATGATGGAAGAGGTGGTTCAGCATGGGACCGGAACCGAGGCCGCCCTGCCGGGCTATCGGGTGGGTGGCAAGACGGGCACTACGCGGAAACTGGGCGGCACGGCGGAAGATTCCAATGCCCGGCGGTACTACGCTTCATTCATCGGCGTCCTGCCGATCGATTCTCCCCGACTGGTGATCTATACGTGGATCGATGAGCCTCAGAAGGCGCGATACGGAGGAACAGTGGCCGCGCCCGTCTTCCGCACGGTGGCGGAGCATGCCACTCGGGTGCTTGGAATCGAGCCGACCGAGCCTCTCCCCGAAAAAGGCCTTGAAGAACAATCCCCGCGCCCCGAGAGGGTTCTGGTCCAGGAGGAGAGCGACGAGGTCGGTGACGAAGTATTGGTCGACAAGCCGGAGGGAGTTCTGATGCCGGATCTGACGGGACTCACGGTTCGAGAGGTGGCGGAAGAATTGAACGAACTGAGCATCGACGCCGAGATGATCGGCACGGGGGTCGCCGTGCAGCAGCAGCCCTTGCCGAACATGCCGCTCGATGGAAATACGAGGAGCCTAGTCATCTTCGGAAGGCCATCGGAGGGGTCGTGAGAAGGAAAATGAATATGTTTGATTCAGATTTCAAAGGCCATCCCACCACCCTCGGCGCCCTTTTCCGCGACGCGGGGCTGGAACTGCCTGCCAACACCGATCCGGATCTGGAGTTGAACGGCCTGACCGAAAATTCACGGACGGTGGTTCCGGGCGCAGCCTTTGTCGCCGTTCGGGGCGAGACGGTGGACGGCCATCGCTTCATCCAGGCGGCTATCGAGAAGGGCGCGGCCGCGATCATCTGCCAGCAGCCTCCGATCGACCCGGGGAAAGCGCATGTCATCCTGCTGAAGGACACACGCGAGGCCTTGCCCCGACTGGCCCACGCCTGGTACGGGAATCCCTCACGCGACTTAACCGTTGTAGGCATTACGGGCACGAATGGAAAGACGACGACCGCGTACCTTGCCGAAAGCCTCCTCCAGGGGGTCGGACGGCGCCCCGCTCTGTTCAGCACGGTCGAATACCGATTCGGCGACCAGGTCCATCCCGCCCCAACGACAACTCCGGGCGCGTTCCAACTCGCTCAACTGATGTGCGAATTCCGCGCGCAGGGCGCCGACGCCATCGTCATGGAGGTCAGTAGCCACTCACTCATACAGGGCCGGGTGGCAGGCATTCATTTCGACGTCGCCCTCATGACCAACCTCACGCAGGATCATCTGGATTACCACAGCTCGATGGAAGAATACGCCGAAGCGAAGCGGCTTTTCTTCACCCGCTATCGTCCCGGCTGTTCGATCTTCAACCTCGACGATCCGACAGCCGCCCGATTCTCCGGCGAGCATGAAGGGCCGCAGCTGACCTATTCAACCGATGCAAATTCCGAAGCGGACCTTAAGGCCCTTGCGCTTGAGATGGACGCCCATGGAATTCAGATGACGGTCGGATTTCCGAAGGGTAAAGCCCAGCTACGCTCGCCGCTGCGTGGGGGATTCAACGCGTCGAACATGCTGGCTGCCTGCGCCATCGGCACGGCCCTGGGCGTCGAGCCAGACCGCATAGTCGCAAGTGTTCAGAAAATGGAGGGCGCGCCGGGACGTTTCGAACTCGTGGGCGATGGGCGGCCTTTCGCAGTCTTCGTCGACTACGCGCACACGCCCGATGCGGTGGAGCGAGTTCTCGAAAACGTCCGGGCTATCACCCCGGAAAAGGTGATCTGCGTGCTCGGCTGCGGCGGGGATCGCGATCCGGGAAAGCGGCCGAAGATGGGCGCGGCCATGGGACGCCTTGCCGACTACAGCATCATCACCAACGATAATCCGCGATCCGAAGATCCCGCAAGAATCGCCGCCGCCATGGAAGAAGCGATCCGGCTGATCGCGCCGGGGCGTTACGAGGTGTGCCTGGACCGTGGCAAAGCCATTCGCCGCGCCATCGAGAGGGCACGCTCCGGAGATTCTGTCGTGATCGCCGGGAAAGGCCATGAGACCTATCAAATCATCGGCTCCGAGCGATCTCACTTCGACGACCGGGAAGAGGCCGAGACCGCCATCGGCGAACTCTCCCAAGGCTCCTGATATGCGCCTGACTGCCCAAGAAGCCGCCCAAGCCACCCAAGGCACCTGGAGTCCCGACCCGTCGGGCTTGATCGTTTCGTCCATATCCACGGACACACGAACACTTCACTCTGGTCAACTCTTCGTCGCCCTCAAGGG
>JABMPG010000373.1 GCA_013203855.1 bacterium | reverse complement strand
ACTTGCCACAGAGATCCGGCCCGAGTTTCTCGCCAAGTGCGGCGGGACGTACAGTTCGGAATGGTTCTGGTCGAAGATTCTCCACTGCATGAAGGAATCGCCTGAGGTCTTCGAGGCGGCCCATACGTGGGTGGAGCATGCGGACTGGATGCCGGCGGTCCTGACCGGCACGGAGCACCCCGACCGGATCAAGCGCTGCATCTGCGCGGCCGGTCACAAAGCGATGTTTAATCCGAACTGGGGCGGCTATCCCGATGAGGACTTTATCGGCGCTCTGGATAAACGCCTTCTCAAAGTGCGCGCGACGTTGCCGAACCGCGCGTGGTCCGTTGCCGATACGGCCGGTCAACTGACGCAGGAGTGGGCCAATCGTCTCGGTTTGAATGCGGGTATTCCGGTGGCTGTCGGAGCTTTCGATGCTCATCTCGGCGCGGTCGGATCGGGCATTCGGCCGGGCATCCTGGTGAAGATCATCGGGACGTCGTCATGCGACATGATGGTCGCTTCGCTGATGAAGGACCTGCCTGATATTCCGGGCCTCTGCGGGATCGTGCCGGAATCGATTTTGCCTGGGCATTTCGGACTCGAAGCGGGCCAGTCCGCCGTGGGTGATATTTTCAACTGGTTTGTCAATGTCATGCGGCCGGGCGAACAAGGGCATGAGGCGCTGACCCAGTTGGCGGAGAAGATGCGGCCAGGCCAGAGTGGCCTTCTCGCCCTGGACTGGCACAACGGCAATCGGACTGTTCTCGTCGATCAGCGGCTGACGGGCGGCATCCTCGGCCTCACTCTCCACACGCGGCCCGAGCAGATCTATCGCGCTCTGGTCGAGGCGACGGCCTTCGGGTCGCGCGTCATCATGGAGCGTTTCGAGGAGTACGGTCAGAAGGTCGAGAAGATCATCAACTGTGGCGGCATCTCCGCGAAGAACCCGATGGTGATGCAGATCTTCGCCGATGTGATGGGACGCCCCCTCCAGATTTCGAGAAGCGCCCAGACATGCGCTCTCGGAGCGGCCATGGCCGGCGCGGTGGTGGCGGGTCGCGACGCAGGCGGTTACGCCAACTTCATCGAGGCCAAGCGGGCCATGAGCGGCGTTCAGGAGCGCGTGTTCGAACCGATCTCTGAAAACCAGAAGGTTTACGACCGGCTCTACGCTCTCTATCGCCGAGTTCACGATGCTTTCGGTGTGAAGGGGCAGTCCGATGACCTGTCCGACGTGATGAAAGAATTGCTGGCGATTCGCGATGACGCGCGGGTGGTCAAGGAGTGAATCGTGGCCTTTGAAGAACTGAAAGAACAGGTCTGGCAGGCGAATATGGGCTTGGTCGAGGCGGGGCTCGTCCTGCTCACGTGGGGCAATGCGAGCGGGGCGGATCGCGATGCAGGCGTGATGGCGATCAAACCGAGCGGCGTCGATTATGAGAACATGCGGCCCGACGACATGGTGGTCCTGTCGCTGAAGGACGGGGAGGTGGTGGAGGGCACGTTGCGTCCGTCCTCCGACACGCCGACGCACCTATCGCTCTACCAATCTTTCGAGGCCATCGGCAGCATCGTCCATACCCACTCGACCTATGCGACGAGCTGGGCTCAGGCCGGCCGCGAAATCCCCTGCATGGGAACGACCCACGCGGACAACTTCTACGGCGCGATCCCGGTGACGAGGGATCTGACGGAAGCGGAAATTCGTGGCGAGTACGAAAAGAACACCGGGAGGGTGATCGTCGAGCGTTTTTCGAACGGTGAGCCCAGCGTCGAATCTGTCCCGGCCGTCCTAGTTCCGGGGCACGGTCCTTTTGCGTGGGGACCATCGCCGATGAAGGCCGTCGAGAACGCGATTGTTCTCGAAGAAGTCGCGCGAATGGCGCTTCTCGCCCATTCGGTCAACCCCAACGCCCAACCCCTCTCTCAGACCCTCCTCGACAAGCACTTCTTGAGAAAGCACGGCGCGGGGGCGTACTACGGGCAGACAACAAAGCAATAGGCAGAAAATCTCACATACTTCACATTGGGGTCGCGCTATTCCCGAGGGACGACATCACATGGCCAACTGGGAGAAAGTGGAATTCAAGATTGCGAAGCACACGGATCAGGATATCTGCAAGAAGATGCAGTTTGTTGGAGAGCAGGGACCATTCCCTCTATCTGGTTTGACTATAGTTCCACTATTCTCCGGCGAACCGATAAGGTTCGATTCTGTCACGTCGGCCATTAACGGTCCCGAAGGTCAACCCATCCTTTCTCATAGTTCTGAGTTGGTCAAGTCTTTTGGGTTCGTATTTGCCAAAGGCATTACGGTTCGTATTAGGCGGAATCCGAATGGCATTGCAGCGGACAATCTGGAAGTGGAGTTCAAGGGTCCCAAAAACGAGCCGTTAGGGGATGTTGCGCCGGGAAAGGTAGCCGATTTTGTCTCGCTTGTCAGGAAGCAGATGCGTCCGCTGGACGGGAGCGGAGCTGTGCGCTCAATGTTGGGGCAGGAACTCGCGGACCACTATGAGAGACGAGAGGCAGAACTCTCAAAGATGCAGTCTATAGTCGCTAGCTTCTTCGAAGAATTGGCGGCACATCGCAATGATCTGGAAAGGCAATTCAAGGAGAAGGAAAATGAACTTACAAACGAGGGTGCTCGAATGGAAGCCGCTCTGCAAGAGCGGTTTGAGACTAAGGAAGGTGATCTGTCTGGAAGAGAAGACGAACTATCAAAGCGACTGGCCGAGATAGATTCTCGAGAAAGCCGCTTCGCCCGTCGGGCTCTCCGCGAGGAGATACAGAATAAACTTGCCGAGCGCAGTGAGCGTTTTGAACTGACGGCTGGGACCCGCATGCTTCGTCAACCAGTAAAGGTTTTCATCCGGTTGCTTCTCGGCGTGTTCCTGGCGCTCTTGGCTGTCTACACGTACGCAGCCATCAGAATGGTTGTGTCCGAAGACAGTCTGGCTTTTCAGGAATGGGTTGTGATTCTGATCAAGCAGGCCCTATCTGCAGCGGCATTCGTCTCTATGTCTGTCTTCAGTGTCGTCCCATAGCCGCATAGCCCCGGTCTCTGCCGGGGGAAAAGGCCTGTGT
>JABMPG010000372.1 GCA_013203855.1 bacterium | reverse complement strand
GGGCGGCTATGCCGGCAATGAGGCTGAAGAGCGGGGGATGGTCCAAGGCGGGGCGCACGATGTGGAAACTGTGGCTGTCGATCTCCGCCCGTCCGATGTATGCTTCGGTTTTCGCGTATCCGGGCAGCAGACTCCACGATGTCGCCTTTTCGCCATGGAGGAGGGAGAGTCCCGCCCAGAGGTAATGGCTTTCATCGGCCATCTGATAGGGTTCAGGCGCCTGGCCGAGGCCGTTCCAGCGGTGGGCAAGAGCAAGGAGGAACAGGAGCACGATGAGCGCCCACTGCCGTTGGCTGAAGGGGGGAGGGGAGGTGCTGGGGTTCGCGTTGCTCACGAGGTTTTGGCGGAAACGGATTTCGATTGAGGGACAGCCCGGACCGGCGTAGCTTGGGCCGCCCCCTGTCTGATCAGGGCGAAGGGGCAGAGAGGATACCGAACTTGAATCGCTGGCTCGTCGTGGTTCTGCTGATTTTCTCCAACTTTTTCATGACCTATGCCTGGTATGGTCATCTTCGAGATTTCCGTCATAAGCCGATCCTGTTCGTGATTCTTATCAGTTGGAGCGTGGCGTTGCTGGAGTATTGCTTCCAAGTTCCGGCGAACCGTATCGGCAGTGGTTTTTTCAACCTGCCTCAACTGAAGGTGATGCAGGAGATCATCACCATGTGTGTGTTTGCCGGATTCTGTTTTTTCTACATGAAGCAGCCTCTGAAACTGGATTTCTTGTGGGCCGGGCTCTGTCTTGCTGGCGCGGCGTACTTCATGTTCCGGAACGTGGCAGTTTGATCTACCCCGAGCGGTCGAGAGTGCGATATTGGATGGCCTCGCCGACGTGGCTGGGGCAGACCTTTTCGCTCGCCTCGAGGTCGGCGATAGTGCGCGCGACCTTGAGGACCCTGTCGTAGGATCTTGCGCTGAGTCCGAAACTGGTCATGGCTCGTTCGAGCATGGCCTCCCCGTCCGGGTCCAGTTTGCAGTGCTCGCGCAGGTCGCGCGATGTCATGTGGGCGTTGCAGAATACGCCTTTGCGTGTAACGAATCGGTTCCGTTGAACTCCGCGGGCGTCCTCAATGCGTTTGCGAATCGTCATGCTGTTCTCGCCGCCCGAAGCCTGCCGCAGATCCTGGAACTGGACGGCGGGCACTTCGATATGGAGGTCGATGCGGTCCATGAGAGGACCGCTGAGGCGGGAACGGTATTTTTGGACTTGCTGGGGATTGCAGGTGCACTCGCGGGAATCGTCCATGATGAAGCCGCAGGGGCAAGGGTTCATGGCGGCGCAGAAGAGGAATCGAGCGGGGAAAGTGAGGGTCATGGCGGCGCGGGAGATCGTGACGACTCCGTCCTCGAGGGGCTGGCGGAGGACTTCAAGTGTGGCCCGGGGGAGCTCCGCAATTTCATCGAGGAAGAGGACTCCGTGGTGGGCGAGGCTGACTTCGCCGGGCCGGGGAATGCTTCCGCCTCCGATCAGGGCGGCCGTGGAAATCGTGTAGTGGGGTGCGCGAAAGGGTCGGGCGGCGACGAGGGCCTGATGGCAGTCCAGGAGCCCGGCGATACTGTGAATTTTGGTGGTCTCGAGACTTTCTTCGAGGTCCATGTCGGGTAGGATGGTGGGAAGACGGCGGGCAAGCATGGTCTTGCCCCCACCGGGAGAACCTACCAGAAGAACGTTGTGACCTCCCGCAGCGGCCACCTCCATGGCGCGCTTAACGTGGCCTTGGCCTTTGACATCCTGGAAGTCGACCTCGTAGTTGCGGCACTTGTCGAAAACGGCGCGGCGGTCGACCTCGTGGGGGGAAATAGTCTCTTCGCCCATGAAAAACTGGGCGACCTGGGTGAGGTTGCGCACGGGGATCACATCGATACCCTCGATCATGGCGCCTTCGGCCGCATTGGCTTCGGGGACCAGGATGCCCCTCATTCCATCCCGGCGGGCTCCCACGGCGAGGGAGAGGACCCCGGGCACGGGACGCAAGGCGCCATCGAGGCCGAGCTCCCCCACGACGGAGTACTCATCGAGCCGATCAGGAGGGACGTAGCCGGAAGCGACAAGGAGTCCGAGGGCCATGGGGAGGTCGAGGGAGGCTCCCTCCTTGCGAACGTCCGCAGGGGCGAGGTTGATCACGATCTTGTTGGCCTGGGGTCGAAAACCTGAACTGGTCATGGCCGACCGGATGCGATTGGCGGACTCGCGAATGCCGGTGTCGGGCAGTCCAACGATATTGAAGGCGGGCTGCAAGGCCCGGTAGGCGTCGACCTCGGTATCGATGCGAAGGGCTTCGACGCCGAAAACGACATGGCTGATGACTTTGGCGATCATGCGGGAAATCGTTTCCGAGAATTGGCTCGAGATCGGGCAACCCACTCCGTCACGAAACCCCGCCATCTTGCGGGAAAGATGCTCCGGAGTCAAGAAAGGTCCACTGGTTCGAGTTTGGGCGTTGACTCGCAGTTTTGATCATCGGTAGTATTAACGGGTTGTTCATCGAACACAGAACGAGAATGTGACGCCCCAAAATGGGGACGTCCGCAATAAGGCTGATTCGGAAGGGAGATGATACTATGAAAAAGGCTTGTCTGTTGATTGATTGGATTGGTTGTCCGCGGAATGTTCTGCTGAAACTGCGGGCGGAGGATTTCTTGACGGCGAATGGTTACGCGATTCTACCGCCGGCCGAATTGGAAGATTGCGATCTTGCGGCCTTCTTTGCTTGCGGGTTTACCTATCCGCAGCAGAGGAAGGGATTTCGGATCGTCCAGGCCGTGCATGACCGGATCGACAAGTTGGAGAAACCGCCGACCTTCATCGTGGCGGGATGCCTCCCTCCGATCAATGGCCGGGAACTGAGGCAGTACCACAATGGACCGACCATTCCATTTCTGGAGATCGATCGGTTGGAAGAATTTGTGGATGGCGATGTTCCGATGTCCGCGATTCCTTTGCGTCATGACGTGACGAGCGAAGAGCGTGTTCGTGTGACTCTGGAGAGGGAGCACTTTCTGCCGGTTCTGTCAGCGATCCGTGGGGTGAAGCGCGTGAATGAGAGCGCCCGGCAGTCGTGCTTTGGCATGCTCAAGCGATATCTTCCCGAGCATTTCAAGGATGAAAAGCCTTTTGATTACTATCAGATGGGGACTGAGACGTGGTGTGTCCTGACGTCGGTGGGATGCGAGGGCACCTGCTCCTATTGTGTCATTCGTCGTTCGAAGGGGGCGCTCCAGAGTCGGCCTATCGCCGATATTGTGGAAGAGACGCGGCAAGGCATCGCGAAGGGTTATCGGTGGATCTCCCTTGTCGCTGACGACAATGGGGTCTATGGGAGGGATATCGGCACGGATCTGGGGCAGTTGCTCTTGGAGTTGGACAAGTTGGATGGAGATTTTCGAATCTTGGTCGACAGTCTGAGCCCGAAGCATTTCGTGGAGTTTTTCGACCCGCTGATGGAGGTGTTCACGTCGGGCCGGATCGAGCGGATCTGTCTGGCGATCCAGCATGTCAGTCCGCGGATCACGGAGTCGATGAATCGGGCGTACGACACGGAGGCCTTCCGGCAGCGGCTTCTGACGCTGATGCACAAACTTCCGGAATTCAAGATCGACTCCCACTTTATCGTGGGGTACCCGGGCGAGACGGAAGAGGAGTTTCAGGAGATGTATGATTTCATCGACTGGATGTTGACCGAGAATCCGACGAATGAATTCAAGCAGTTTCCGTTTTCGGCGAATCCGGGGACCCCGGCCGCACGGATGGAGAATCAGATTCCGGTGCGGACGCTTTTCCGCCGCGCTCGTCGTCTGACGAAACTGCGGCGTGACCATGGGTATCGTCTGTACCGTCAACGGATTGAGCAATCGTCTCATCCAACAGCCTCGCGGATGGCTCACCATACGGCGAAAGCCGTTATCGGGAGCAGTATTTTCTTCGATGATATGCTGGGGAAAGTCGAAAGGCGGTTCATCCGGTAAGGCAAAGTAGCCAGTGGTCAGGAATCAGCAGGCCCGGATCCGGGAGATCGTTCGGATCCGGGCCTGTTTTTCTGATGCCGGGAGTTCGATGGTCTTGCTGAACATCAGGCCATCGGGTTTGCCCATTCCAGGTCGGTGGCCCAATCGTTTCGGGGTTGGCCGCCGAACTGGACGGGGGCGGGCCCGAGGGGAAGGCGGATGCCGAAGCTGAACCGGAGATCGTCGCCGCGCTTGTAGAGTTTCAGAAACAGGCGGTTGCGGCCCTTTCGGATGCGGCCGGTATGCCGCTCGTATCGCGGGGTCCACCAGGCCATCTTGTCCTCTTCGACGACCTTCTTGCCGTTGAGATAGAGCCGATAGCCATCGTTCGCCCCGCAGAAGAACCACGCGTCGCGCTCGATGGGGGAGTAGAACTCGGTGTCGAGGTAGCAGACGTATTCGCCCTGAAGGCCGAAGAGATCCTGGGGGCGGATGAAGATCGTGGGGCAGGCGACGACGGCCGGACGACCGAGAAGGCGCGAGACGTTCTCAAAATGCGGATCGGCGGCCTCCTTCTTTGCGGCGAGTGCCTTTTCGTCCACATAATCCTGTTCGAAGGAGACGTGGTAGCCGCGCCAGATCAGGCCCCGGCGCTCGCGGATCTGATCTCGCGTGACCTCGCCGTTGGGGCCTTCCGGTATGAGGGGGTCGTAGTGCACGCCCAGGAGCCGCCACAGCATGGAGCCGGCCGCCCCGAAGGGCTCCTCGAGAAGGGTCTTGTCCTTCTGGACGAGTTTCGCGCTGAAGTGATGGCCCTGAGCCCAACGTTTCGGATCGGGGCGGGCGGTCAGGGTGACGCGGACGGTCGGCTCGGTGCCTTGGTAGAAGCGAACGGGGATGCGTGAGGGCGAAGCCTGCCATTCCTTTGGGGTTTCGATGACGATCTCGGCGTCGCCGTCGAGTTTGCCGGGTTGCTTTACCAAGAGATCGACCGTCAGCGTTTTGCCTGGCGCGACGGAGGGATCGCCCTGATATTCGGCCTCGATGCGGAGCCGTTCCGCCCGCTGTCTCTTGGGCAGGGGCTTGAATTCGGGCGCGGCCGTGAACTCGACGATGCCGGTGGCCTCGGCGATCTTCAGACCCATAAGGGCGGTGTCGCGGGCGAGGGCGGTGAGGGTCATTTCCTTGCGCCGGTACTCGATGCCCATGACGAGTTCGTCGCCGATGATGTCGCGTAGTTTCTTCGGGAGTCCCTTGGCGCCGAGCACCTGACCGATGAAGGCACCGGCGGTGGCGAGAGTGCAGTCGGTGTCGTAGCCGCACTTGAGAGCCGTGAGGATGGTTTTTTCGAGGTCGTTTTCTCCGTAGAGGAGGGCGAGGAAGGTGAAAGGGACGTTGGGCAGGGCGTCGCAGGGCTCGGGGGTGCCACCGAGGAGGAGGATTCGTTCGCGGGCCTCTCGGAGGGAGAGCCCCTGGTCGTAAGAGTCGAAGGCGGCCTGGACAAGTTTACGGATTCTCAGGCCCGGTTTGAGGTAGTGCATGTGCTTCTCTGCGAGCCGCCGCAGGTTGCTTTCGAAGAAGGCGTCGGCGGCCATGGCCGCGAACATCTGCTCGGAGCAGACCGATTCGTCCGTGTGGTCCAGCGTGCCGTCGATGCGGGCGTAGTGGGCGGCGAGGTCAGGCGCGCCGGGGAAAACATAGCCCCAGATCTCGCTGCGGATGGGGCAGCCCATTCC